>LUZF01000084.1 GCA_001602865.1 Bacteroidales bacterium Bact_14 | reverse complement strand
ACCGCAAGCGGTCCCCCCGTTCATACGGCCACGGGCGGCCATAGGTTTGAGGATGAAGGGTTTACCTCACGGCTACGTCAGGACGCAAAAAAAGCAAAAAGGACATTTTTCAGATTTTCCATTTTTTCTGGAAATATCTGGAAAATGTCCTTTTTGCGTTAGGGCGTCAGACTAGACGTCGAGGCCGTGCTCGTAGCCTGCGCGATACTTGTAGTGGAGCTTCTGGGTCGCTTCGGGATCGTTGACGAACTTCTCGACGATCGGGTTCCACTTCAGGGCGCGGCCGAGATCGAGGGCGATGATACCCAGGTTGCAGACCGTCGCGGAGGAATGGCCGATTTCGACAGGGACGTTAGGATCGATGCGGGAGCGGACGGCGTTGATGAAGGCGCCCTGGTGGCCGACGTTGGTCTCGTACGGAACACCCTCGGGAACCTGGCCGCGCTTCCAGGAGAACTTCGGATTGTTGGAGATCACCTCACCGCGGCAGACCTGGATCCAGCCTTCCTCGCCATAGAACTTCACGCCTCTCTTCTCGCCTTCGATCGGCTCCTCGGTCATGATGATGCCGTTGTCATACTTGAAGGTCAGGTTGTCATAGTACTGGCAGCCCGGGGCGATGATCTCGACAGGGCCGGTACCGTCCTTGCCGATCGCCCACTGGGCGATGTCGAACATATGGGCGCCCCAGTCGGTCATCAGACCGCCGCCGGACACCTTGTACCATCTCCAGGCACCCCAGAGCTGCTCGTTCTTCTCGGGAGTGATGATCGGGTCGAGGTCGGAGTGATAGTAGACAGTCTCCGGGAGCGGGCCGAGCCACTTGTCCCAGTTCAGGCCGGCGGGCACTTCCATTCTCGGGAGGTTGCACGGCTCCGGACCTGCGGTATTGACGCAGACCTCGTTGCGGCCGGCGCAGACCTTGATGCGCTCGATCTTGCCGAGTTCGCCCTCACGGATGAGGTTGGTCACATACTGGAACTCGCCGGAGCTTCTCTGCTGGCTGCCGACCTGGAGGATGCGGTTGTACTTGCGCACCGCCTTCTTCAGCTGCTGGCCTTCGTAGATCGTCAGGGTCATCGGCTTCTCGAGGTAGACATCCTTGCCTGCCTTGAGGGCGGCGATGGCGATGATGGCGTGCTGGTGGTCCGGGGTAGCGATGACGACGGCGTCGATGTCCGGGCGCTTGATGAGGTCCTGATAGTCCTCATAGACATCCACCTTCACTTTCTTCTCACCCTGCTGGGTGTAGAAGTCGGTGACGCGCTTGACGAAACGGTCGCGTTTCACGTCATAGACGTCGCAGCCCGCGAGGACGCGGACGCCCTCGACGCGCTGGAAACCGCGGAGGAGGGACATGCACTGCTGGCCGAGGCCGATGAAACCGAGGTTGATGGTGTCGCTCTTCTTCTTCGCTGCGGCAGGGGCCACGGAAGGAGCGAATCTTTCAGATGCCTTGACGATTCCGGAGGGAATCATGGTTGCGCCCACGCCAAGGGCCGACATCTTCAGGAAGTCACGGCGTGCAATTGTGTTACTCATACAGGTGTTATTGTAATGTTGGTATAGTCCGTCCCCAAATATATAAAAAAAAAGGCATTAACTAAAGTAATGCCTCAATTTTTTCCTTCAGTCCCCTGCTCACGCTGAGCGGACACGTCTTGTCGGAAAGTTCCAGCCATTCCTTCGCGAGTTGGTAGCGCCCCAGCATATAACAGCCGACGGCGAGGTTGTACTGCGCGCAGGAGGCTTTTTCGAGGTTGTCCGACTTGACCAGCTCCAGCCAGATCCTCATCGCCTCCTTCCACTGGAAGTCATAGGCGTAGTCGGCGGCCTGGAGCCACTGGGAGCCCTGGTAATAGATTACATCCAGCAGCTGCGTCTTCCATTCCAGCTTGAAGAGCTTCGAGAGCTGGAGCCCGCAGTGCTGGGCGGAGGACTTGAACATATCCTCGTTCCGCTCGGCGAGCACCTCGCGGATGTCCCCTTCCAGGCGGACCACCTTGTCGCGCTGGTTCATCGAATCGTACAGGAAGGTCCGGGACTTGCCGTCCACGGGGTTGTCGACGAGGAAGACGACGTCGCTCTCCGTCTCCATAATGAAGCGCACGAGGCTGTCCTTGGCAGCGTAGTCGCCCTTGGGGTCGCGCGGCGTGCTGAAGACGTTGATGGAGCGCTCCCCGTCGTAGAACTCCGCCTCGACGCCCTGCGCCAGGCCGTCGGCGAACGAGCCGGCGAACGCGTCCCCGCGGGCATCCCCGCTTTCCAGGTATACGACGGAAACAGATTTCCCGCTCAGGTCGACCCCGACTTCGGAGAGCTGCTTCTGCTCCACCAGCATCGAGAACGACTCAGGCGTGCAGGCACTTGCGAGCGCTGCAATTACAAGGAGTTGAAGTATCTTTTTCATATCAAGGATGCGATTAAGTCATATTCATCCGCACCGTCGATGCGCACGTCCACCATCTTCCCCACCAGCGCCGCCGAATCCGGCACATCCGCCTTCACCAGGATCTCCCCGTCCACCTCGGGACTCTCGTAGCGGCTCCGGCAGACCAGCACGCCGTCGGAATACGCATCCACGAGCACCCTTTCCACCGTCCCGACGCGCGAGCGGTTGAAGGCGAGCGAAATCTCCCCCTGCAGGCTCATCAGCGCGTCCAGGCGCCGCTTCTTCTCCTCCTCGGGCACTTCATCCGGGTAATGGAGGGCGTCGTACGTGTCCTCCTCTTCGGAATAGGTGAAGGCGCCGAGGCGCTCGAAGCGGATCTCCCGCAGGAAATCCAGCAGTTCTTCAAATTCGGCTTCCCCCTCGCCGGGGTGGCCGACAATCATCGTCGTACGCAGGACGACGTCCGGAAGTTTTTCCCGCAAACCTCGGACCAAAGTGAGCGTCCCGTCACGGTCGATGCCGCGGCGCATCCGGGTCAGCACCGGATTTGCGATGTGCTGGAGCGGAATGTCCAGGTATTTGCAGACTTTCGGGTTGCACTTGATCTCTTCCAGCACGTCCGCCGGGAAGGAGGACGGGTAGGAATAATGGATGCGGATCCATTCGATGCCCTCAATAGCGGACAGGGCCCGGATCAGGCGGGCCAGTGCGCGCTCGCCGTAGAGGTCGAGGCCGTAGTAGGTAGTGTCCTGGGCGATGAGCAGCAGCTCCTTGACGCCCTTGGCCGCCAGCATTTCCGCCTCCTCGACCAGCGCCTCGACGGGCGTCGACCGGTGGGGTCCGCGGATGCCGGGGATGGCGCAGTAGGAGCAGTTGCGGTTGCAGCCCTCGGAGATCTTCAGGTAGGCGTAGGCCGGGCCCGGGGCCGTGAGGTGGCGCCGGGTCGCCCGGTCGCCGGCGGGCGCGACG
>LUZF01000083.1 GCA_001602865.1 Bacteroidales bacterium Bact_14 | reverse complement strand
TCTTTGGACACCAGGACGACACGCGTGCCGATCCCGATGGAATCCGGGTCGTGGACGGGATCCGCGAGCCGCGCGACGAGCGGCCGCTCCCCGTCCCGGAGCATGAAAACGTACCCCGCCGCCTCCGGCGCCTCGACCCGGCAGAGGAAGCGGCCCTCCCTGTCGAACAGGAACCCGGCCGCCTGCCCGCGCAGCGCAACCGGCTGCAGGACAGCCAGTAGGATCGTATACAGGACCAGGGTGCGCAAATACCGTTTCATCGGAACGCAAAGATACCTAAAAAAAGCGTACATTTGCCGTTGGAAGCAAGCGAAACATTATGGCAGACAGCAACTTCATCGACTACGTCAAGATATTCTGCGCATCCGGGCACGGAGGCGCGGGCTCGACGCACCTCCACCGGGCCAAGTACATCCCGAAAGGCGGTCCGGACGGCGGCGACGGCGGTCGGGGTGGCCACATCATCCTGAAAGCGAACCCGCAGCTCTGGACGCTGATCCACCTCAAGTACCGGAAGCACGTCCGGGCGGAGGACGGCGGCAAGGGCGGCGCAGCCCTGAGCCACGGCAAGAACGGCGGGGACATCGTCCTCGAGGTCCCGCTCGGGACCGTGGTCAAGGACGCCGAGTCCGGCGAGAAGCTGTTCGAGCTGCTCGAGGCGGGCGAGGAGCGCATTCTCTGCCGCGGCGGCCGCGGGGGCCTGGGCAACAACAATTTCAAGTCGGCGACGAACCAGACGCCGCGCTACGCCCAGCCGGGCGGGGAAGGCGAGGAAGGCTGGTTCATCCTGGAGCTGAAGGTGCTCGCGGACGTGGGCCTCGTCGGCTTCCCGAACGCCGGCAAATCGACGCTGCTGGCCACGATCACGGCCGCGAAGCCGAAGATCGCCTCCTACGCCTTCACGACCCTGGAGCCGAACCTCGGCATCGTGAACTACTACGACGACCGTTCCTTCGTGATGGCGGACATCCCCGGCATCATCGAGGGCGCCCACGAGGGCAAGGGCCTCGGCATCCGTTTCCTGCGCCACATCGAGCGCAACGCCGTCCTGCTCTTTATGGTCTCCGCCGAAGAGGAGGACATCCCCGGCGCGTACCGGACCCTGCTCGGCGAGCTCGCGGAGTTCAATCCTGAGCTGCTGGACAAGGACCGCGTCCTCGCGGTGACCAAATGCGACCTGCTGGACGCAGAGGCGCAGAAAAAGCTCGTGCGGCGCCTGCCGAAGGGGATTCCCCACGTGATGATCTCCTCCTTCAGCCAGCAGGGCCTCAAGGAACTCAAAGACCTTCTCTGGAAAACGCTGAACGCATGACCGGCGCGCTGCATACGCTGGACCAGGACGTCTCCCTCTGGATCAACGGCCTCCGCAGCCCCTTCACCGACGGGCTGTGGCAACTGTTTTCCGACAAGACCTTCTGGTTCCCGATGTATGCGCTGGTTCTCTTCTTTTTGGTGCGGCGGCTGGGCTGGAAGAAGGCGCTCGCCTGCACGCTCGCGCTGATCCTGACGATCGTGCTCTGCGACCAGTCCGCCAATCTGCTGAAGAATTCCGTGGGACGGCTGCGGCCCTGCTACAGCCTGCGGATGCTGCGGGAGGGCCTCCACGTCCTGGAGGGGCGGGGGAGTTTCTTCGGCTTCTTCAGCGCCCACGCCGCGAACGCGTTCGGCTTCGCGCTCTGCTCGCTGCAGTGCTTCCGCCTGCAGCCTTCGCGCACGCCGGCGCAGCGGGGCTACGGCTGGTTCATCTTCGCGTGGGCTTTTCTCGTGTCCCTGAGCCGTGTCTTCGCGGGCAAGCACTACCTCGGCGATGTGCTCGTCGGGACGCTGGTGGGCTTGCTGTGGGGCTGGCTGCTGGGGCTGCTGGCGCGGCGGGTCTGCGCTATTTGGGGATCCTGATCGTCATTCCCGGCTTGATGCTGCTGGAAATCCCGTTGAATTTCATAATGTCGTTGGCGCTGACGCCCGGATACTTCTTCGCGATGGAGTAGAGGGAGTCGCCGGACTTGACCGTGTAGGTCGTGTAGTCGCCGGAGCCGAAGACGGTCGGCGCGCTGTTCGCCGTGCTGGTGGTGCTGGAGCTGCTGCTGGAGCTGTTGCTGCTGGTGGTCCGCGGGGCGCCGCTGCCGCCGGGGTAGACGGTCAGGCGCTGGCCGATGCGCAGCATCGAGCCGCTGATGCCGTTCCAGCGGCGCAGCTGGGCGACGCTGACGTGGTACATCTGGGCGATCTTGCCGAGGTTGTCGCCGGACTTGACGCGGTAGATGACGGCGCCGCTGCCGTTGCCGCCTTCCGCGATGTTCTTGATCACCTTCTCGCTGATCAGGGAGTCGGCCTTGTGGGTATAGAGGGTATCCTGCAGGGCGATGAAATCACCGGTATACTCGAAGGGGAGCTTCAGCGTGTAGGAGCCGGAGGCGCCGGGGATGATGTCGTGGACGTACTGCGGGTTCATCTCGCGGAGCAGCTCGATCGGGACGCCGACCACCTCGCTGACCTGCTTGAAATGGAGGTTGCGGTGGATTTCGAGGGTGTCGGTCGCGATGGGCATCGGGGTCGGGGAGGGCACGAGGCCGTATTCCTTGTAATAGGTCATCGCGTACATCGCGCCGACGAACGCGGGCATATAGCCGCGGGTCTCGCGCGGGAGGTACGGGTAGATGGACCAGAAGTCACGCTTGCCGCCGGCGCGGCGGATGGCCTTGTTGACGTTGCCGGCGCCGCAGTTGTAGGAGGAGATCGCGAGACACCAGTCGCCGAAGATCTTGTAGGCGTCGAGGAGGTAGCGCGCCGCGGCGTCGGCGGCCTTCTCGACATCCATCCGCTCGTCGACGTAGGAGGTGATCTTCAGGCCGTAGCTGCGGCCGGTCGTGTACATGAACTGCCAGATGCCGAGGGCGCCGACGCGCGAGCGGGCGGTCGGGTCGAGCGCGGACTCGATGATGGCCATATACTTGAGCTCCAGGGGCATCTCGTAGCGCGCGAAGACCTCTTCGAAGATGGGCATATAGTAGTTCGCCATCCCGAGGATGTGGCCCATCTTGGTCGGCATTTTCTCCGAATAGAGGACCATATAGTTCTTTACGGTCTCGTTGAAGGGGAGCGTGATGTAGGCGTTCATCTTCTCCAGGCGCGCGACGAGCACGGAATCGGGCACGTGGGAGAGGAAGCGCACGCTGTCGAGGTTCTCCGGGACGACCTCGTCCTGGGCGAGGCGGTCCTGGTACCACTGGCCCAGGAGGCTGTCGGTCAGCTGGGCGGTGTACTCGACGACGGGGGCGAGGGCCTCGTCGTTCCCCTCCGTCTCGCTGATTTCCAGCGTGCGGAGGGCCTCGATGACTTCCAGCAGGGAGTCGATCCGGGCCCGCAGCTCCGCGTTCTCGGCCTCGGCGCTTTCGAGTTGGGCGCGGCTGCCCAGGCCGCGGAGCAACTGGGCCTGCGCTGCGCCGGACAGGCACAGGAAGGCGAGGACGGGGAGGAGGATTCTGCGGAGGGTCATGGCTAGAAGGTCAGGCCCAGCCGGAGTCCGACGCCCGGACTCTGGAAGGCGTATGCGTTGTCGGTCGTAATCAGGGCCGGGCTCAGCCGGAGGGAGAGGTCGTCGGTGACCTCGAAGTTCTGCATATATGCAAATACGTTTGCATCAATTACTTGCAACAGGTAGAAGGCGGCTACGGCCAGGATCGAATAGTCCCGGTAGCGGCGGAAGATGTCGCGGTAGTAGAGCGCCGTGTCCGCGGCGATCGGGCCGTCGTAGACCTGGTCCGGGTCGCTCGCTTCGCGGTAGATGCGGCGGTAGCGCTGGTAGTTCGTCTGGTTGAGGTCGAGGAAGTGCCAGGCGCCGAGGAGGCCGCCCCAGTAGATCGGGATTTTCCAGCCTTCGCCGTTGTAGAGCTGGCCGAGGCCGGGCACGAGGAGGGAGTAGAGCGTCGCCTTGCCGGGGTGCGGGTACTTGCCGCCGGCGTCGAAGCTGATGACGCCGTCCATCAGCGTGCCCCAGTAGATGAGGCCCGCGCCGGCGAACATCAGGTTGCTCATCTTCGTGTCGCCTTCCTTGCGGTACTTGAGTCCGAGGCCGACGGTCGCGCCGAGCCCGCCGTAGACGATGGGGAGCTTCCAGTAATTCTTTTCGTAGATCTGGCAGCCGCCGAGGAAGACGGTCGAGCCGCCGACCATGTTGCCGATCTTGAGGTCGTTCTTGTGGAGCAGGCCGCCGAAGTACTCCTTCAGGGAGAAGAGGGTCTTGACGGAGTCGGCCTGGCCGGCGTCGTCGCCGTAGTCGTTCTGGGAAAAGGCTTCCGACTTGAACTGCGCGGCCGCCCGCGGCGCAAAGGCAGCGAGCAGGAGCAGCAGTATGAGAAGCCGTTTCGTCATTGGCGTTCCAGGATGCGGAGGAGTTCTTCCATTTCGGCGTCGGAGTTGAAGCGGAGGGTGATGCTGCCCTTGCCGGAGGGGGAGCGCTTCAGGGAGATGTTGTCGCCGAAGATGCGTCCCATATGCTCCAGGATGCGGTAGTAGTTCTCCGGGAGGTCCTGCTCTTCGGTCTCGCGGGCCTGGGGCGCGCGGCCGAGGGCGCGGACGCGCTCCTCGAGCTGGCGGACCGAGAGGCCGCCGCGGATGACCTGGTCGCTGAGGTCTTCCTGGATCTTCGGGTCGTCGACGCCGAGGATGACCTTGGCGTGGCCGACGCTCAGAAGGCCGACCTTCACGTCGTGCTGGACGCGGGCCGGGAGGCCGAGGAGGCGGAGGTAGTTCGTGACGGAGGAGCGCTTCTTGCCGACGCGGCCGGCGAGCTGCTCCTGGGTCAGGTGGCATTCCTCGATGAGGCGCTGGTAGCTCAGCGCGATCTCGATCGGGTCGAGGTCCTCGCGCTGGACGTTCTCGACGATCGCCATCTCGAGCATCCCCTGGTCGTCCGTGTCGCGGATGTAGGCCGGGATCATCTCCATCCCGGCCAGGCGGCAGGCACGGAAGCGGCGTTCGCCGCTGATGATCTGGTACATCCCGTCCGCGGACTTGCGGACGGTCACGGGCTGGATCAGGCCGAGGGTCTTGATGCTCTCAGCAAGCTCGGCAAGGGACTCCTCGTCGAAGCTGCTGCGCGGCTGGAAGGGGTTCGGCACGATGAGCTCCGCCGGGATCCGGAGGATGTCGGCCGTGTCCTGCCGGGGCTTCGTCCCGACGATTTCCTTGTTTACGTAGCCGACGGGTTTGCGGATGCTTTCGATGTCGGCGTCACCCAGCAGGGCACCAAGGCCTTTGCCCAGGCCCCGGGGCGTCTTGTTCGCACTCATATCAGTTGTTTTTGTCAAGCAATTCCTTTGCCAGGTTGAGGTAGTTGTTGGAGCCGTTGCTCATCACGTCGTAGAGGATGATCGGCTTGCCGTGCGAGGGGGCCTCGCTGAGGCGGATGTTCCGCTGGATGATTGTCTTGAAGACCATATCCTGGAAATGCTCGCGGAGCTCGTTCACGACCTGGGTATGGACGCGGGTACGGCCGTCGAACATCGTGATGACGAAGCCCTCGATCGTCAGGGAGGGGTTGACGCCGCCCTGGACGAGGCGGATCGTCTGGAGGAGCTTGCCGAGGCCCTCCAGCGCGAAGAATTCCGGCTGGACGGGGATGATGACGGAGTCGGCGGCGACGAGGTTGTTGATCGTGATGAGGCCGAGGGAAGGGGAGCAGTCGATGATGATGTAGTCGTATTCGTCGCGGATCGGGGCGATGGCCTTCTTCAGCGCCGATTCCCGGTCCTCGAAGTCGAGCATCTCGATCTCCGCGCCGACGAGGTTGATGTGGGAGGGGATGAGGTGGAGGCCGGCGATTTCGGTCTGGACGAGGGTGTCGCGCACGCCGATTTCACCGATCATCAGTTCGTACAGCGTCCGTTTCTGGCCGTCTTCCGGGGGGAAATTGAGGCCGGAGGTCGTGTTGGCCTGGGGGTCGGCGTCGATGATGAGGACTTTCTTCTCCAGCACGGCCAGGGAGGCCGCAAGGTTGATGGCCGTCGTGGTCTTGCCCACGCCGCCTTTCTGGTTCGCTATGGCGATTACTTTTCCCATTACAATAATCCGTTATCAGACAAAGTTAGGAAAAATCCCACTGATTTGCTATTTTTACAGGGCTACTTTACAACTTTGCCATGCCTGCGATCAAAGACGACTGGTACTGCATCATCAACCCGCACGCCGGCTCCGGCAAGACGATGTCCGAATGGGCCGTCGCCGAAAAACTCCTCACGGAACTGCACGTACCGTACAAGACGACCCTCACCAACTACAAGTTCCACGCGACCCTCCTCGCCGACGAGGCGGCGCAGCACGGCTACCGGAAGCTCCTCGCGGTCGGCGGCGACGGTTCGGTCCACGAGGTGCTGAACGGCATCCTCCGCTACTGCGACGCGAGCGGCGCGGCGCCGGAAGACTTCCGCCTGGCGGTCATCCCCATCGGCTCCGGCAACGACTGGATCAAGAGCACCGGCATCCCCCACGACACGGAGAGCGTCGTCAACCTCCTCGCGGCGGGCTCCTTCCGGGAGCAGGACGTCGTGCGCGTGGAGACCTCCGAGGGCGTGCGTTATATGGCCAACGTTGGCGGCACGGGCTTCGACTCCCACGTCTGCCAGCGCGTGAACCGCCAGAAGGAGCAGGGGAGACGCAGCGCGACCATCTATGCGACCGCGCTGATGCACACGATCCGGGTCATCCGCCCCTTCCGGGGGAAGCTGACCGCGGACGGGCAGACCGTCTTCGAAGGGGACATCTACTCCGTGGCCCTCGGCAACGGCAAGTACTCCGGCGGCGGCATGCGGCAGGTCCCGGACGCGGATATGAACGACGGGCTGCTGGATTATATGGCCGTGCCCAAGGCGCCCATCTACCGGCTTATCAAGGATGTCTCGCGCCTCTTCAACGGGACGCTGAACCAGTCCGCGCTCGTCGTCTCCGGCAGGTGCCGGACGCTGGAAGTCACGGCGGACCGCGCCGACCTTGTCGAGGTCGACGGGGAGATAGCAGGAAACCTGCCGCTGAAAGTATCAGTGACAGGTTCCAAAATCAAAGTGCTGGCAGCCTAGCGGCTGCTTTTTTCTTAGACCATCAGGGCGCCGACCAGACCGAGGATCGCGTAGAATTCCGGGAGAGCGGCGTAGATCAGCGTGTTGGTGAACACGTTGTGGCCCTGGCTGATACCGACGATACCGTTGGCGCAGACCTGAGCCTGACGGATGGCGGAGAGCAGACAGACGAGACCGACGCAGGTACCGATCACGAAAACGATCATGCCATTGCCCTGCGGATCAGAGGTCATCTTGCTCAGCATGAGGAAGAAGGCCACGAAGCCGTAGATGCCCTGGGTCGCCGGGAGGGCGGAGAGCACCAGATAGTTACCGGATCCTTCCGGTTTGATTTTCAGCGCACCTTCTGCTGCGTTGCCAGCGATAGTCGTGCCGATGACAGAGCCGATGCCGCCCAGGATCAAGACCAGACCCAGGCCGAGATAACCAAGTAAAATGTTAAGCATAGTGATGATAAATTATTGATTATTGTTTGTTTTCTGTAAAGGGGTATAATTGCGCGGACTGGTCTCGTAGCCGGAATTCTTGAAGAACTCCAGGAAGTTGAGACGGAGCGGGTGGACGAAGGCGCCCAGGGCACACATCGCGATGTTGAGGGTATGTCCGATCACGACGATGAGGATGAAACCGATCCAGCCGACGACGCTGCCTCCCTCTCCCAGGGCTGTCTGCGCGATGGAGTTGAAGGCGAAGCCGAGCAGCGCGCCGGCGAGCCCGAGGGCATACAGGCGCAGGTAGCTCAGCAGGTCGCCCAGCAGGCCGGTGACCGTCTGGTAGGTATCCCAGAGGCCGAGGCCCGTGTTGGCCAGCGGATTGCGCTTCAGGTTGTTGAGCGGGAAGATGGCGAGGGCGGAAAGGATGCCGAGCCCGATGAGGATCCATTTCGTGACGGAGCTGTCGAGGACGCCCGCCAGGGCGATGGCGCCGACGATGGAACCGCCTACAAGCAGCAGTGTCCATCCCCAGACGCCGACGGTCCTGGCGAAGCCGTCGTGCTTGGTCGCGTAGATGGCCTTGACGACCAGGGCGACGCAGAGGTGAACGACGCCCACCACGAGGGCGAGGACCATCGTGCCGTCATAGCCGGCAATCTTGGAGGGCAGCATGAACTTCTTCAGACCGTCCGGGATCCAGGCCACCTCGAGCAGGTCGACCGAGAAGAACGTATGGAAGATCAGGCCGACCACGATCGTGCCGAGACCCAGGGTGACGACGAGCGGGGCCGTGTCCGCGAAACTCTTGACCTTCTTGAGCAGGAGGCCTGCGATGACGAGGACGAGGCCGTAGCCGGCATCGCCCATGCAGAAGGCGAAGAACAGCAGGAAGAAGACGGCGATGAACGGCGTCGGGTCGAAGCCGTTGTACTGGGGACGCCCATACATATCGGTAAGCACGGAGAACATCTTCGTGAACTTATTGCCTTTCAGCTTGATAGGCGGGTTGTCCTCAACCTTTGCTTCGGATTTGTACCAGAGCGCGTCCATCTTGTCGAAGGCCTCGGCGAGGCGGGCGTCCTCCTCGACCGGGGCGAAGCCCTCGAAGAGGGCGATGTAGCCTTCGACCGCGGATTCCGAGCCTTTGCCGGCCAGGTACATATCGAGGTCGGTCAGGAGCTGGGCGCTCTTCTGCTCGATCGCGGGGATGTTTTCCTTGAGGCCGAGGATGTGTCCCTTGACCTCGGCGAGCTCTTCTTCATACTGCCGGACCAGCTCCTCGGAGGTCGTGTAGTTTCCGCCGGGGGCGGCGGTCTCCTGGACCGGGAAGCTGTAGTCCGGATCGTCCGAGACGGTCACGAACCAGACGAGGTTGTTCTCTTCGTGGATGACCTGGAGGGGGACCAGTTCGGCCCAGGCCTCGGAGAACACTTTCTTCGAGACGCAGTACCAGCGGGTCTTGTAGCCGCGCCGCTCCAGTTCGTTCAGGTCAGCCTGGTTGAAGTTGCCCCAGGGCCTGCGGAGGGAATACTCCTTGCGGGCCGCTTCCAGCTTGAAGCGCACATCCTGCAGGCGGCGCTGGAGCAGGGCGGTCTCTTCCGCAGGGTCCTCGGCGGACACGGGGAGGGGCGTAACGTCGGGGAAATCCTGGACTCCCAGGAAGGCCACGGCGCTCTTGAGGCTTTCTGCCTTGAGCAGGAGCTCGTTGGAGGCATCGTCCACGGGCTTGAAGGACCGGGTGATGTCCACGACGCCCAGCTCTTGCAGGTCGGCGAGGAATTTCTCTTCTTCACCTCCGAGGAGGATGAAGTTGTAGCGGGTCATTTTCTCGATCATGCCTGTTCCTCCTCTTCTTCTGCAGCGTGTCTGCTCTTGACGATCTTGGAAGAGGCCTTGGAGAGGTTCTCCTCGTCCTCCATATAGCGCTTGATCTTGCGGATGGCCTCCTTGTAGCCCGGAATCTGGACCTTTTCGTACAGATTCACCTTCTGGGTCGTCTTCTTCCGCTGGAATTCCAGGATCCGGCGCTTCTCCTCGAAGACTTCGGACTCGATGCCCAGCCGGGAGAGCTCCTTGAGAATGGCCACGCCATCGGCATACCAGGCCGGCTTGACGAAGGCGTTGAAGGGCGTGATCTCGTAGTGGATCTCATCCAGCTTGGGCGTCTTGACGCCCGCCACCTTGACGGTGCGCAGGTCGACGTCCACGATACGGACCAGCCCCGGATCGAACTCGTTCCAGAGCGCGGCCAGGTAATCGTACCGCTTCAGGGATGCTTCCAACTCACTGGTCAGCCTTTCGGACTCCTTCTTGGCCTCCAGCACGCTCGAACGCAGGGCCGATTCCTTGTTCTTCAGGGTCGGCAGTGCCTTCTGGCGTACTTTGAGCTGCTTGCCCAGATTCGTCAGAGACGTCTTGTTGTATTGAAACTTGATTGCCATAGGTATGGTTAGGAGGCTTTCCAGTATTTGTCGACAAGCGCCTGTTTGATACCGGTCTCGGCAGGCGAGAAGTATTTGGCGAAGATCTCCCACGCGGTGTCCAGCATCTGCTCGACCGTGATGTTGACGTCGATGGAGAGCAGGCGGACGGCATATTCCTTGGCATAGTCAAGGCAGCGGAGATCGTAGTCGGACAGGTCGAAACCGTTCTCGAGCTTGGTCTTGGCGTTCTGCGCGTCGGCGTACAGGCGCACGCCTGCGTTCATCACCTGGGAATGGTCCTCGCGGGTCTGCTTGCCCTGCACGAGCTGTTTGAGTCGGGACAGGGAGCGGAACGGGTCGACGATGACCTTGCCCGTATCCGGATCCGCACGCAGGAAGAGCTGGCCTTCCGTGATGTAGCCGGTGTTGTCCGGGATGGCGTGGGTGATGTCGCCGTCGTTCAGGGTCGTAACCGCGATGATGGTGATTGAACCGCCGCTGGGCAGCTGCACGGCCTTCTCATAGATCTTGGCAAGGTCGGAATACAGGGAGCCCGGCATCGAGTCCTTGGACGGGATCTGGTCCATACGGTTGGACACGATGGACAGGGCGTCGGCATACAGGGTCATATCCGTCAGCAGGACGAGCACCTTCTCGTTCTTGTCCGCGGCGAAGTACTCGGCGGCGGTCAGGGCCATGTCCGGGATCAGCAGGCGCTCCACCGGCGGCTCCTCGGTCGTGTTGACGAAGGAGATGATCTTGTCCAGGGCGCCCGCAGCCTCGAAGCTGTGGCGGAAGAAGAGGTAGTCGTCGTTCGACAGACCCATGCCGCCGAGGATGATCTTGTCCACGTCGGCGCGCAGGGCCACATCTGCCATGACCTGGTTGTACGGCTGGTCCGGGTCGGCGAAGAACGGGATCTTCTGGCCGGAGACCAGGGTGTTGTTGAGGTCGATGCCGGCGATACCGGTCGGAATCAGCTGGGAGGGCTGGCGGCGCTTGTACGGGTTGACGGAAGGGCCGCCGATTTCACGCTCTTCGCCTTCGATGTCGGCACCTCCGTCGATCGGATGGCCGTAGGCATTGAAGAAGCGTCCGGCGAGCTGGTCGCTCACGCGGAGGGTAGGGGGCGCGCCCTGGAAGGAGACCTCGGCGTTGGTCGGAATGCCTTCCGTGCCGGAGAATACCTGGAGGGTGACGCTGTCGCCCTTGGTCTTGACGACCTGGGCCAGCTTGCCGCCGACCGTGGCCAGCTCGTCGTTCGATACGCCCTTCGCGTTGAGGGTTACCGTGGCCTTGGTGATGGCCTGGAGCTGCGTGTATGTGCGTTGGAATGCTTTCGTTGCCATAGATCAGGAGAGTTGGATTTTGAGCTTCTGCTCGTATTCGTGGAACTTGGGACTCTGGAATTCCGTGTAGTTCATCTGGCGCAGGGTGTTGATCAGGTCCTTGAAGAAGGTCCGGCACTCTTCGAAGTTCTCGAATTCGAAGCTGCGCTCGCAGATGTCCAGGATGCAGTCAAGCATATACTTCTGGCGCTCCATCGGGCAGAGGGCGTCGATGTTGTCGAAAGCGTCCTGCTGCAGGAAGGCGAAGTCCACGAGTTCGGACTTCCAGAAGGCTTCGTGGTAGCTCATCGGCACGCCGTCGTCGCCCAGGATGTTGATCTGGTCGGCCATTTCGCGGCCGCGGCGGACGATGTTCTTGGCCTTGAGGACCTTGTCCACCCAACCCTTCTGGATCGTGGTGTCGAGGTACTCCTGGATTTCGGGGTACTCCAGGTATTTGGAATAGGAGTCGATCGGGTTGACGGCCGGGTAGCGTTTCTGGTCGGCGCGGGACTGCTCAAGGGCGTAGAAGCAGCGGGCGGCCTTCTTGGTCGACTCGGTCACCGGCTCCTTGAGGTTACCGCCGGCAGGGGAGACCGTACCGATGAAGGTCACGGCACCGGTCTGGCCGTTGTTGAGCACGACCATGCCCGCACGGGCGTAGAAGTTGGAGATGATGGCGGAGAGGTCCACCGGGAAAGCGTCCTGTCCGGGAAGCTCCTCCATACGGTTGGACATTTCGCGGAGGGCCTGGGCCCAGCGGGACGTGGAGTCCGCGAGCAGCAGGCACTTCAGGCCCATGGCGCGGTAGTACTCGCAGATGGTCATCGCCGTATAGACGGACGCCTCACGGGCGGCCACCGGCATGTTGGAGGTGTTGCAGATGATGGTCGTACGTTCCATCAGGTGGCGGCCGGTGTGGGGGTCGATGAGCTCCGGGAACTCCGTGAAGATCTCCACGACCTCGTTGGCGCGCTCGCCGCAGGCCGCCATGACGATGACGTCGGCGTCGCCCTGCTTGGCGATGGCGTGCTGGAGGACCGTCTTGCCGCAGCCGAACGGGCCGGGGATGAATCCGGTGCCGCCCTCGGCAATGGGGTTGAAGCTGTCGATGACGCGCACGCCCGTCTCCATGATCTTGGCGGGACGCGGCTTCTCACGGTAGCCCTTGACGGCCACCTTGACCGGCCACTTCTGGATCATCGTGACAGGGACGTCCTCGCCGTCGGCGTTGGTCAGCACGGCGATGGTCTTGTCGATGGTGTAGTTTCCGGCGGGGGCGACTTCCTTGACAGTGTATTCGCCCGCGAAGGAGAAGGGAACCATGATCTTGTGGGGCAGCCAGCCTTCCTTCACCTCGCCGAGCCAGTCGGCCGCGACGACTTTGTCGCCGGGCTTTGCGATCGGGGTGAACTCCCAGCTGGCGGCGTGGTCGAGCGGGTCGGTGTACTCGCCCCGCTTAAGGAAGACGCCCTCCATGGTGGTGAGGTTGTTCTGCAGACCGTCGTAGATGCCGGACAAGAGGCCCGGGCCGAGGGTGACCTCGAGCATCTTGCCGAGAAATTCGACGTTGTCGCCGTTTTTGAGTCCGCGGGTGCTTTCGAACACCTGGACCGAGGCTTTGTCGCCATTGACCTTGATGACTTCGGCGAGAAGCCGGGAGCCTCCGAGGGTGATGTAGCAGAGTTCGTTCTCCGCTACCGGCCCGTCAACGGCCACGGTCACGAGGTTCGAGACAATGCCCGTTACCTTTCCTGTTGTACTCATATCGTGATATTCTGTTTTTTGTTGTCGTATGTGGAACGGATGTCCTCGACCAGCTTGCGGAACAGGGCCCGGCCGGATTCCGGATCGAGCTGAAGCCAGCGGTCGATGATCTTGAGCTTGCAGACGAAAGCCAGGATTACGTCGATGTTGAAGTAATCCCAGAGGGTGATATCGTCGATTTTCTGCCAGCGGAGCTCGTCCAGGCCCCGCTCCCGATCCAGTATGTCCGTGCCGTGGAGGACGGCGTCCGCCTGGGCCCGTTCGGGGAACGGCACTTTCTCGCGTCCCTTCAGAAGGATCTGGTCCAGGCCCTTCTCGCGCCCCAGGGAATCGTTCAGATAGGCGACAACCTCATTGCGCAGATCCAGGTCGAAGGCGAACCACTCGCGCAGGAAACGGTTCTTGTGGACGAGGGAGCGCTTGTAGAAATCTTCGTTCAGTTGGTCGGGATCGTAGCTGCTGAGCAGATAGTCCAGCAGGGCGTTGTCACGCCCGGAGAGCTGGCTGCGGATTTCTCCGAGCAGCTGCTCCGCCAGACCTTTTCCAACCTTGAGGTCGTCCAGCCGGAGAACGGGCAGACTGGCGATGATGTATTCGTAGTTGTTCATCGCCTAGCCGAAGAGGAGCTTGCGGGTGACGGGGCGGAGGTATTCGGCGAACAGCTCACCGAAGGTCTCGTCCGTCATGCTGACGAACCAGCCGCCGTCCTTGGGGCCGATGCTGAAACCGCCGGCGACCTTCTTGGTGAAGTCAGCCTTGAGGCCGCTGCCAAGCTTCTTGCGGAGCTCGCCTTCCACCCAGGGCTCGAGCTCGCTCTTGAGCGAAGCGGGAAGCAGCAGGGCGAGGTCGGCGGACTCGGTGGCGCTGAAGCGTTCGGCGACGGCGAGGATGATTTTCTTGAGGAAATCGGGGTCGGACACCTGTTTCTCGGCCGGCGCGGCACCGATGGCTTTCACCAGCAGGTTCTCGATGTCCTTCTTGGTAGCCTGGAGACACTGGGCCGAAGCCATCTTGAGGTCGGAGGCCGTCTTGTTCTTGACATCCGCGGCCTGCTTTTCTGCGTCGGAAACGATCGTGGCTGCCTGACTGCGGGCATCCGAGATGATGCGGTCGGCTTCTTCACGGGCGCGGGCGAGCAACAGTTTTCCTTCTTCTTTGCCTTTGGAGAGGCCTTCGTTGTAAAGCTTCTCCGTGAGTTCCTGTAATTTGTCTGACATATGTAATATGGTTATTAATCGGTTAAAGAACGATGTGGTCTAAAGAAGGCTCGAATCTTTACAAAGATAAAAAAGTTAATGATAAAAACAAAAACCCTATCCCAGGAAGCCGAGCAGGATACCGGCGGCGACCGCCGAGCCGATGACGCCCGCGACATTCGGGGCCATCGCCTGCATCAGCAGGTGGTTCTTGGGGTTGCATTCGCGGCCCACGACTTCGGAGACGCGCGCGCTGTCCGGCACGGCGGACACGCCGGCGTTGCCGATCAGCGGGTTGATCTTGTTCTCCGGCTTCAGGAAGAGGTTCCAGAGCTTGACGAAGAGCACGCCGCTCGCGGTTGCAATAATAAAGGAAGTAAGACCGAGGGCGAAGATCTTCAGCGAGTTGCCGGTGAGGAACTTGTCCGCCTGGGTCGAGGCACCGACGGTCAGGCCGATGAGGGTCGTCACGACGTCGATGAGCGGTCCGCGGGCGGTCTCGGCGAGACGGCGGGTCACGCCGCTCTCCTTCAGGAGGTTGCCGAAGAACAGCATACCGAGCAGCGGCAGGCCGGACGGGACGATGAAGGCGGTCAGGATGAAGCCGACGATCGGGAAGATCATCTTTTCCTTCTGGCTGACGGCGCGGGGCTTCTTCATCTCGATGAGGCGCTCTTTCTTCGTCGTCAGGGCGAGCATGATCGGGCGCTGGATCACCGGCACGAGCGCCATATAGGAGTAGGCGCAGACCGCGATCGCGCCCATCAGGTCCGGCGCGAGCTTGGAGCTCAGGAAGATGGCGGTCGGGCCGTCGGCGCCGCCGATGATGCCGATGGCGCCCGCCTCATTCGGGGCGAAGCCCAGCAGGAGCGCGAGCAGGTAGGCACCGAAGATGCCCATTTGCGCCGCGGCGCCGATCAGCACCAGGCGCGGCTGCGAAATCAGGGCCGAGAAGTCCGTCATCGCGCCGATGCCCAGGAAAATCAAAGGAGGGTACCAACCCTGGCGCACGCCCTGATACAGGGTGTTGAGCACCGAGCCGTCCTCGTAGACGCCGATATTCAGGCCGGGGAACATCGGGATGTTGCCGACGATGATACCGAAGCC
>LUZF01000082.1 GCA_001602865.1 Bacteroidales bacterium Bact_14 | reverse complement strand
AGCGCGAACGCCGCGTCCGCGCTCCCGCCGCCGAGCCCCGCCCCGACCGGCGTCCGCTTCTCCAGCCGGATTTCGACCGGCGGAATCCCGAATTCTTCCTGCAGGAGCCGCCAGGCCCGCACGGTCAGGTCGTCCGTCCAGGTCACCTCCGGCGACCCGGCGAAGCGCGTCGGCCCCTCGCAGGGCTCAATCTCCAGCGTATCGTGGTAGGCCTCGCAGGGCAAGAACAGCGTCTCGAGGTCGTGGTACCCGTCCGCACGCTTGCGAAGCACGTGCAGACCGAGGTTCAGCTTGCAGTTCGGATACAGGATCATCGGTTTTCCAGCGAGCGCAGGATCTCCGCCACCAGCGCCTCGTCGGGAATCCGCGCGAGGACCGGCGACAGGAAGGATATCATCTGCAGCGCCCGGGCTTCCGCCTCCGGAATGCCGCGGGAACGCATATAGAACAGTTCGTCCGCATTCAACCGCCCGACCGTCGCGCCGTGGGAGCACGCGACATCGTCGGCGTAGATCTCCAGCTGCGGCTTCGTCAGCGCCCAGGCCTCGTCGCTCAGCAGCAGGTTGTGGTTCTCCTGGTAGGCTTCGGTCCGCTGCGCGTCCCTCGCCACATAGATCAGCCCGTAAAAGTCGCTGCGCGCCGTCCCGCCGACGATGCCCTTGAAGAGCTGGCGGGAAGTGCAGCCGCCGACGTTGTGGCGCACATCCATCCGGATGTTCACCCGCTCGTCGCCCAGGCACAGGTACAGCCCCGCGGCATCCAGCTCCGCGCCCTCGCCCAGCAGCTCGACGCGGACGGGAACGTCCGCGCTGACCCCCGGCAGGGCGACCAGCGTCAGCTTCAGCCGCTCGCCCGCCCGGAGCTCGAAGCGCTCCGGCACGGCGTCCCGGCCCAGCACGAATACCTTCTCCATAAGCCTATCCTTCAATGCCTTCAAATCCCTTCTGCTCGATGATACCGACGATTTCGCGACCGCCGGTCCGGACGATCCGTCCCTCTTTCAGGACGTGGACCACGTCCGGCACGACGCTCTCCAGCAGCTTCTGGTAATGGGTGATGATGATGGCGGATTTCTCCGGGCTGCGGAGCGCGTTCACGCCGTCCGCGACGACCTTCAGCGCATCCACGTCCAGGCCGCTGTCCGTCTCGTCCAGGATCGCCAGGACCGGCTCCAGCATCGCCATCTGGAAAATCTCGTTCCGCTTCTTCTCACCCCCGGAGAACCCGACGTTCACCTCGCGCTTCGCGAATTCCCCCTTCATCCCCACGAACGCCATCTTCTCCTTCATCAGCTTCAGGAACTCCGCCGGCTTCAGCTCCTCGAGCCCCGCCGCCTTGCGCCGCGCGTTGATCGCCGACTTCATAAAGTTCGTGATGCTGACCCCCGGAATCTCGATCGGATACTGGAACGACAGGAACATCCCCGCCCAGGAGCGCTCCTCCGGGCTCATCGCCAGCAGGTCCTTCCCCGCGTAACGGATGCTACCTTCGGTCACCACATAATCCGGCCGCCCAGTCAGGACCGCGGAGAGCGTGCTCTTGCCCGCCCCGTTCGGCCCCATCACGGCGTGCACCTCCCCCCGGCGGATCACCAGGTCCACCCCTTTCAGGATTTCCTTCTCCCCGACCTTCGCGTGGAGGTTCTTGATTTCCAGCAATATCTCATTCATACCACAATAGTTTCAAGCATTCTTCCTGTACAGCCGGTTCCAGTGTGCGAGCGACACGATCCCGTTCACCAGGTACAGCCCGCTCACCACCGGCATAAAAATGTTGCCCACACTGATGTGCAGCGCAATCTGCACCACATTCACCACGATCCAGGCAATCCAGCACTCCCACTTCTTCTGCGCCGACAGGAACTGCGCGACCAGGATCAGCACGGTCAGGCAGGAATCCAGGTACGGCTGCGGGTCTGCCGGAAACACGCGCCGCAGGAGCCATCCCCACGCCGCCGCGATCACCAGCACCGCCGCGATGCACAGCACGCGCTCCGTCCATCCCAGTTTCGACACCTTCAGCGCGGAAGCGTCATCGGCGCTTCGCTCTTCCTCCTTCGGGTGCGTCCAGCGCCAGTGGCCCAGGATGTTGATGCCCAGCGACACCGGCTGCAGCATCAGCGACGCGAGCAGGTTCTTGTCCCAGAACAGGAAGAACAGCGAGACCGTGTACAGGTACCCCACCCAGAAGTTGTACTTGCTGTTCCGCCCCGCGAGGAACACGCAGGTCAGGCCCAGCACCGCCGATATGAGATCCAGTACGTTCATACGCTATCCGACCGAGCCCTCCAGGCTCACCTGGAGCAGTTTCTGCGCCTCCACGGCGAATTCCATCGGGAGCCGGGACAGCACGTCCCGCGCATATCCGTTCACGATCAGGCCCACCGCGTCCTCCGGGGAAATGCCCCGCTGGTTGCAGTAGAAGAGCTGGTCGTCGCTGATTTTCGAAGTGGTCGCCTCGTGTTCCACGGTCGCGGTCGGGCAGGCGCTGCGGATGTCCGGGAAAGTATGGGCGCCGCAGCGGGAGCCGATGAGGAGGCTGTCGCACTGCGAGAAGTTGCGCGCGCCCGCCGCGCTCCGGTTCATGCGCACCAGGCCGCGGTAGCTGTTCTCGCTGCGGCCGGCGCTGATGCCCTTGGAGACGATGCGGCTGCGGGTGTTGCGGCCGATGTGGATCATCTTGGTTCCGGTGTCGGCCTGCTGGTAGTTGTTCGTGACCGCAACGGAGTAGAACTCCGAGGAGGAGTCGTCCCCCTGCAGGATGGTGGAGGGGTATTTCCAGGTGATGGCGGAGCCGGTTTCGACCTGGGTCCAGGAGAGGTGGCTGCCGCTGCCGCGGCAGATGCCGCGCTTCGTGACGAGGTTGAGGATGCCGCCGCGGCCTTCCGCATCGCCCGGATACCAGTTCTGGACGGTCGAGTAGCGCACGTCGGCGTCCTTTTCGACGATGATTTCTACTACCGCCGCGTGAAGCTGGTTCTCGTCGCGCATCGGGGCGGTGCAGCCTTCCATATAGCTGACGCTCGCGCCCTCGTCGGCGATGATGAGGGTGCGCTCGAACTGGCCCGTGCCGCTCGCGTTGATGCGGAAGTAGCTGGAAAGGTCCATCGGGCAGTGGACGCCCTTCGGGATGTAGCAGAAGGAGCCGTCGGAGAAGACGGCGGAGTTCAGGGTCGCGTAGTAGTTGTCACCGACGGGGACCACCGAGGCCAGGTACTTGCGCACGAGGTCCGGATGCTCACGGACGGCCTCGGAGAAGCTGCAGAAGATGATGCCCTTCTCGGCGAGGGTCTTGCGGAAGGTCGTCGTCACGGAGACGGAGTCGAAGACGGCGTCCACGGCGACGACGCCCGCCAGCGCCTCCCGCTCCCGCAGCGGAATGCCGAGCTTCTCGAAGGTCTTCTCGAGCTCTGGGTCGATTTCCTTCGGGCGGTCGGCGTCCTTTTTCGGGGCGGCGTAATAGATGATGTCCTGGTAGTCGATCTTCGGCAGGGTGAGGTGGCCCCAGTGGGGTTCTTCCATTTTCTGCCAGCGCCGGAACGCGTCCAGACGGAACTCGAGGAGCCATTCCGGCTCCTGCTTCTTTGCGGAGATCAGCCGGATGATGTCCTCGTTGAGGCCCTTCGGGACGTATTCCTGGGCCACTTCCGTAACAAACCCTTCCTTGTAGGTCTGTTGCGTCAGGTCCTGTAATATGTTCTTTTCTTCCTTCACGGTTACAGAATACAAAAATACTGATTATATTCGCAATTACTGACTACTTAAACCGAATTAATAATATGAAACTTTTCAAACACCTGGTTGCCGCCGCCGCGGCGCTCGTCCTTCTCTCCTCCTGCTCGATGCTCGGAGGAAGCACCAAAGATCCGGCCGCGACCGGCAACAGCACCGGTTCCGCCCTCAAGGACCTCTACACCATCCTGAAGAATACCGGCCTCATCGACCTCGGCAACCTCGGCAACCTGATTGACCTCGGCACGATCCTGACCGGCGCCAACGCCCTGGCCAACGCAGGCAACGCCTACGCCGACCAGTTCGCGGACGCCCTCATCGCGGGTTCCCAGAACCTGATCAACAGCTCCAACGTCGCCGGCGTCCTCGCCGGACTCAAGGGCCTCGCCAACATCGAGACATCCAACATCCAGCGCTCCGCGGCAACCGCCCTCGCCGGCAACCCGACCTCGCTCAACAACGACAGCCCCGGCGTTGCCTCGGCCCTCTCCGCGCTGAACGCCATCTTCAGCGCCCTGTAGTCCTTCGCGCCAGCGTTAACAAAAAGCTCCTGAATCCAGGAGCTTTTTGTTATATTTGTTACGGTTTAAGATCCCTCCGGAAGGGTGTTTGTCGTTGATGATGCCTGGTCGGACGATGATTTGTAGGGTGCATAGCCAAAAATAGGGATTGGCGGGGCTGGTCGAAATGTGTACCTTTGCAATGCAGAAGACCAGAAGTATGACAGTCAGGGAATTAAAGATCGGTGAGGCGGGGACCGTCCGGGAGATCCGGGGGAGCGGGTCCCTGCGGAACCATTTCCTGAATATGGGCCTGACGCCGGGCGTCGAGGTGATGGTGCGGAAGCGGGCGCCGCTGGGGGATCCGGTGGAGATCCTGGTGCGCGGCTACGCGCTGTCGCTGCGCCTCGCCGAGGCGGCGCAGATTTTCGTGGATCCGCTGAGCGCGCCGAGCGCCGGAAAGGAGCGGAGCGCGGAGGATGTCGACTTCGGCTACAACCTCTCCCTCCACGAACACAATGCCCACCCGGGTCTTGGTGAGCCCGGAAAATACCATTCCAAGGACCACGGGGACCCGCTCCCGAAGGGGACGGTCCTGACCTTCGCGCTGGCGGGGCAGCAGAACAGCGGCAAGACGACGCTGTTCAACGCCCTGACGGGCTCGAACCAGCACGTCGGCAACTTCCCCGGCGTCACGGTGGACCGCAAGGACGGCGTAATCAGGGGGTATCCGGAGACGCTCGTGACCGACCTCCCCGGCATCTACTCCCTCTCGACCTATACCCCTGAAGAAACGGTGGCGCGGGACTTCCTCATCCAGGAGAAACCCAAGGCCATCATCAACGTCGTCGACGCCAACAACATCGAGCGCAACCTCTACCTCACGATGCAGCTGATGGAGCTGGAAATCCCGCTGGTGCTCGCCCTGAATATGATGGACGAGGTGCGCGGGAACGGTGGAAACATCCGCGTGAACGAGATGGAGCGCCTCCTGGGCGTGCCTGTGGTGCCCATCGCCGCCGCGAAGAACGAAGGCATCGACGAGCTCATCGAACACGCCCTCCACATCGCCACCTACCAGGAAAAGCCGGCGCGCCAGGACTTCTGCGACGAGGAGGACCACGGTGGCGCCGTCCACCGCTGCATCCACAGCATCATGCACCTCATCGAGGGCCATACCCGCGAGACCGGCATCCCCCGGCGCCTCGCCGCCAGCCGTCTCATCGAAGGCGATGCGGAAATGGCGGAGATGCTCGGGCTCGACACGAATGAGCGCGAGACGGTGGAGCACCTCATCAAGGAGATGGAGGACCAGCGCGGGCTGGACCGGAATGCGGCGATGGCGGATATGCGCTACGACTTCATCGGGCGGCTCTGCGCGCGCACGGTGTCCAAGCCCGTCGAGAGCCGCGAGCGCACGCGCAGCGAGCGGATCGACAAGGTGCTGACCGGCCGCTGGACGGCGATTCCGGCGTTCTTCGCCGTGCTGGCGCTGATTTTCTGGCTGACTTTCGATGTCGTGGGCCTGTGGCTCCAGAATCTGCTGGATTCCGGCATCGGCTGGCTCGGGGGGCAGGTGGATACCCTGTTCGCGCAGTGGGACATCAGTCCTGCCGTGCGCTCGCTGGTGGTGGATGCCATCTTCGGCGGCGTGGGGACGGTGCTGAGCTTCCTGCCCATCATCGTGGTGCTGTTCTTCTTCCTGTCGCTGCTGGAGGACAGCGGATATATGGCGCGCATCGCGTTCGTCTCCGACAAGCTGCTGCGCCACATCGGCCTTTCGGGGCGGAGCATCGTGCCGATGCTGATCGGCTTCGGATGCAGCGTGCCCGGCATTATGGCGACGCGGACGCTGCCCTCGGCGCGGGACCGGCGGATCACGATCCTGCTGACCCCGTATATGAGCTGCTCCGCCAAAATTGCGATTTACGGTTTCTTCACGGCGGCCTTCTTCCCGGGACACGCGGGGCTGGTGATGACCGGGCTGTATGTGCTCGGCATCCTGGTGGGCATCCTGGTGGCGCTGTGCATCAAGTGGATGCACCCCCACCGCGAGGCGGCGCCGTTCGTGATGGAACTGCCGAACTACCGGCTGCCGATCGCGCGCAACGTCGCGCATCTGCTCTGGGACAAGACGAAGGACTTCATCCAGCGTGCGTTCACGGTGATTTTCGTGGCGACGATCGTGATCTGGTTCCTGCAGTCGTTTGACTTTAACTTCCGCCTGGTTGAGGACAGCCACGACAGCATCCTCGCCTGGCTGGCGACGCTGATAGCGCCGGTATTCAGACCGATGGGCCTGGGGGACTGGCGCATTGTTACGGCGCTGATTTCGGGCTTCCTCGCGAAGGAAAGCGTGGTCGCCACGATGGAGATCCTCGGCGTGGGGGCCGCCCTGACGGCGGTGACCGCGGTGCCGATGCTCATCTTCTGCCTCCTGTACACGCCTTGCGTGGCCGCGATCGCGGCGGTGCGCCGGGAGCTCGGGGGCGGTTGGGCGGCCTTCGTGGTGGTGTTCCAGTGTGCGGTGGCCTGGGTCTGTGCCTGGTTAGGATACCTGCTTGTACTATGAATACTCCCTCCGTAATTGTTTTGATAACTGTTATTGTTGCAGCGTGCTGGGCGGCGTGGGCCGCCCGCCGCTCGCGACGGAGGGGCGGCTGCGGGTGCGGCTGCGAAGGCTGCGCCTACCGGTGCGACTGCGGAAAGAAATGATTATCTTTGTCTGGAATGACGGCTATGCAGGATAACAGATCGACTTCGATGATAGCGCTGCTGGTGGAGTACCTCCAGCAGTCGCACGTATATTACCTCGACACTGCGCTCGTGAAGCTGGAAAAGGACTTGCGGGAGCTGATGGAGCCCTGCCCGGAGAAGTCCCGGGAGGTCGTCTGGAAGTTCTTCACGGAGTTCAAGACCGAGATGCAGCGCCATTTCCTGTACGAGGAGGACGAGATTTTCCCTTACGTCAGCAACCTGCTTTCGGACAAGGACGGCAAGACGCTGCGCTTCAATGAGCAGGAACATTACAACATCGACGAGAAACTCGACGACCTGGTCCGCATCGTGCGGGACCTCCTGCCCGGGGCCGACCAGACCCGGAAGGAGGCCCTCCTGGACTACCTGGAGTTCCTCCACAAGGATCTGATCTGCCACACGAGCGCGGAGGACGACGTCCTGCTGCCGATGGTGCTCTCGCTGGAGCGCCAGCGCAAGCTCGCGGCGGCGAAGGAGTCCCTCCGCAGCCGCGCGTCCGAAGCGCTGACCGACCGCGAGAAGGAGATCCTCGTCAGCGTCGCCCGCGGCAAGATCAACAAGGAGATCGCCGACGAGCACGACATCTCCGTCCACACGGTGATCTCCCACCGCAAGAACATCACCCGGAAGACCGGCATCAAATCCGTCGCCGGCCTGACCGCCTACGCCATCCTGAACGGCCTCCTCGACATCGAATCGATTGAATAAGCCCGTGAACAAGGTCCTGCTCCATACCTGCTGCGCCCCCTGTTCGTCGGCGATCCTGGAGTGGATGTTGCAGAACGACATCCATCCCGTCATCTTCTACTCGAACCCCAACATCGACCCGCGCGAGGAGTACGAACGCCGCAGGGCCGAGTGTGAGCGCTACGCCGGGATGTGCGGCGTGGAGATGGTGGAGGACGAATACGACCACGAGGAGTGGCTGCGGGAGGCGGCGCAAGGGCTCGAGGACGAGCCCGAGCGAGGCAGCCGCTGCCTCGCCTGCTTCAAGCACCGCTTGAAGCGCGCCGCCCGGTACGCCTCCGCCCACGGCTTCGATACCCTCGCAACGACCCTCGCCTCCTCCCGCTGGAAGAACCTGGACCAGGTCAATGCGGCCGGGGAATGGGCCTGCGCCCAGGTCGAAGGAGTGACCTGGTGGGGCAACAACTGGCGCAAGGGCGGCCTCCAGGAACGGAGAAACCAGCTGATCAAGGAGTTGAACTTTTACAATCAGCTATATTGCGGCTGCGAATTTTCCCGAAAAAATTTGGGAATTAAAGAATAATCCCTATTTTTGCAGTCCCGAAACAATAAGGGTCTACTTTTGCGGACGTGGTGAAATGGTAGACACGCTACTTTGAGGGGGTAGTGGGCGTTGGCCTGTGTGAGTTCGAGTCTCACCGTCCGCACAAAAGGCTGGAATCGTGATTCCGGCTTTTTTTGTCCCTCGGGAAGGGACTATTAAGGTTATTTATTATTTAAAAACAGATTCACAATGGCTGTTAAAATTCGTCTCCAGCGCCACGGAAAGAAGAATTTCGCATTCTTCACCATTGTCGTGGCCGACACCCGCGCACCCCGCGACGGTCGTTTCATCGAGCAGATCGGCTCCTACAACCCCAACACCAACCCTGCAACCATCGTTCTGAACGCAGAACGTGCGCTTGCCTGGCTCAAAGTCGGTGCTGAACCGACCCTGACTGCCCGCCGTATCCTCTCCTACGAAGGTGTCCTCCTCCGCCACCACCTCGACGGTGGTATCGCGAAGGGCGCCCTGACCCAGGAGCAGGCCGACGCGAAGTGGAATGCCTGGAAGGCTGAGCGCGACGCGAAGATCAACGCGAAGAAGGCTGGCATCAGCAAGGACGCCGCGAAGAAGGTGAAGGACACCCTCGCCGCCGAAGCCAAGGTCAACCAGGAGCGTGCTGAGGCTATCGCCAAGAAGAAGCAGGCCGCTGCCGAAGCCGCCGCCGAGAAGGCCGCGGAAGAGGCTGCCGAGGCTGCTGAGGAAGCCGCTGAAGCTCCCGCCGAGGCCGCTGCTGAAGCCCCTGCCGAAGCCTAAGATGCTTCAGGTCGGTAAGGTGCTGAAGTCCCACGGCGTCGAGGGCGATATCCTCGTCGTTGTGCGTGACCTCGCCCCGGAAGACATCAACATCGGGGAACCGGTATTCGTCGAATTCGACGGATTGCCGGTTCCCTTTTTTATCCGCAGCTTCCGCCAGCGCGGCAACGACAAGGCCATCCTGGCCTTCGAGGACGTCCACACCCTGGAAGACGCCGAAGAATTCGTCGGCCGCGCCCTCTGGATGGAAGAAGACCTCTTCGTCGACGAAGACGAAGAGGATTATGAAGACTTCGTCGGCTGGACCGTCCAGGGCGTCGGCCCCGTGACCGCCTTCCTCGACATCCCCGCCAACCCCTGCCTCGAAGTGGAATCCGAAAAAGGACAGGTAATCCTACCCCTCCACGAAGACCTCATCCGGTCCCTCGACCCCGACCGCCGCATCCTCGACCTCATCATCCCCCCGGGCCTCCTGGACTAGGTTTTTCTGCCGCAACGCAAACCACTGATTTAAAGTTAAATACTAAAACAGACTCCCTTATTTTTCAGGGGGTCCGTTTTATCATATCATTGAACGTCAATGATTTACGTTGCGGCTGTTAACAAAGCGCCCGGAGAGACGTCTTTTTTTCGGAGAAATATTTGCAGGTTAAAAAAAGTCGTCCTATATTTGCAGTGTGTTAGTGCGGTGATACACTGCGAAGCATTTTGGCAAAAGGCGAAAACAAAAGCGAAATAAAAGCATTCAACGATATGCTGATCGATCTGAAAGATATCAACAAGACCTATAATAACGGACAGCCGTTGCACGTGCTGAAGGGGATCACCCTCGGCATCGAGGCCGGCGAGTTCGTGTCCATTATGGGAGCGTCCGGCTCCGGCAAGTCGACCCTGCTGAACATCCTCGGCATCCTCGACAACTACGACACCGGGGAATACTGGCTGGACGGCACCCTCATCAAGAACCTCTCCGAACGGCAGGGCGCCGATTACCGCAACCGGATGATCGGCTTCATCTTCCAGTCGTTCAACCTGATCAGCTTCAAGACCGCGGTCGAGAACGTCGAACTGCCGCTCTTCTACCAGGGCGTCAGCCGCCGCAAGCGCCACGCGATGGCGATGGAATACCTCGACCGGCTGGGCCTGAAGGACTGGGCATCGCATTACCCCAATGAGATGTCCGGCGGCCAGAAGCAGCGCGTCGCGATCGCCCGCGCCCTGATCACCCACCCCCGCATCATCCTCGCCGACGAGCCGACGGGCGCGCTGGATTCCAAGACCTCCGTGGAGGTGATGGACCTGCTGGCGCAGCTGAACCGGGAGGAGAAGGTGACGATGATCATTGTGACCCACGATCCGACGGTGGCCTCGAAGACCCGCCGCACGATCCGGATCAAGGACGGCATCATCGAAGAGTAGCGCTATGAGAGACCTGTTCCAGGAAGTTTGGGAATCCGTTCGCCGGAACAAGCTCCGCACGGCCCTGACGGGCTTTGCGGTGGCCTGGGGCCTGTTTATGCTGATCGTCCTGCTGGGCATCGGCAACGGCCTGCGCCACTCGACGGAAGCCAATATGGGCGACATCTCCGCCAACGTGATGGAGGTCTGGGGCGGCCGGACGTCGGTCGCGTACGACGGCCTGAAGGAGGGACGGCGCATCCGGACCGACGAAGGCGACGTCACGACGACGAAAGGCCCCGACTTCGCCGACGTCATCGACGAAGTCTCCCCGACCATCTCCCAGAGCGGCATCCGCGTCAGCTACGGCAAGCGCTCGCTTTCGACGACCCTCCAGGGCGTCTATCCCGCCTATTCAAAGATGTACAAGACCCAGATCCTGGCCGGCCGTTTCCTGAACGACAAGGACCTGAGCGAAAGGCGCAAGGTCGTCGTCGTGAGCTCCCGCGACGCGGAGAACCTGCTCGACGGCTCGACCGACTACGCGAAGCTCGTCGGCAAGCGCGTACGCACGGACGCCGGCATCTCGCTGCTGGTCATCGGCATCTGGAAAGTCGACCGCGCTTCGATGGGCGCGAGCTTCTACGTCCCCTACACGACCCTGAAGGCCATCTACGCCAAGGGCCGCTATGTGGATGAAATCGACTTCACCTTCCACGGACTCGCCTCCGAGGAAGAGAACGAAGCCTTCGAGAACCGCTACCGCGCCATCCTCAATACCCGCCACCGCGCGGACCCGGCCGACGTAACCTCCATCCGGGTATTCAACCGCTTCCGCCAGAGCCTGATGATGGACAAGGGTATGAACCTGCTGAACATCGGCCTCTGGATCGTCGGCCTCTTCACCCTCCTCAGCGGCATCGTCGGCGTCAGCAACATTATGCTCATTACCGTCAAGGAGCGCACCCACGAATTCGGCATCCGCAAGGCCATCGGCGCCTCCCCGGGCTCGCTGATCAAGCTCATCATCGCCGAGGCCGTCGCCATCACCGGCTTCTTCGGCTATCTCGGGATGATCACGGGCATGGCGCTCTGCGAGGTGGTCAACCTCCTCCTTGGCAACAACTCGACCGAAGTGATGGGCGAGCAGGTCCGGGGTATCGTGGACCCGACCGTCGGTGTCGACGTAGCCCTGGAAGCGACCCTGCTCCTGATTGTCGCCGGCACCATCGCCGGCCTGATCCCGGCCTGGAAAGCCGCCCGCGTGCGGCCGATCGAAGCCCTTAGAGCCGATTAACCATGAGACTGGATATAGATACATATAAAGAGATTCTCGACACCTTGACGCGGAACAAAAGCCGCAGCCTCCTGACCGGCTTCGGCGTGTTCTGGGGCCTGTTCATGCTGCTCTTCATGCTCGGCGGCGGCAACGGCTTCAAGGCGATGATGATGAAAAACTTCGAAGGATTCGCGACGAACACCGCCATCCTCGTGGCCGACCGCACGACCAAGCCCTACAAGGGCTTCCAGGACGGCCGCGGCTGGAGCCTGGAGACCGGCGACATCGAGCGTCTCCGCCGGATGGTGCCGCAGCTCGACGTGGTGACCCCGAGCCTCAGCATCTGGAGTTCCTCCGCCGTCCGCGAGGAGTACTCGTATTCCGACGCCGTCGTCAAGGGCATCGGCGCCGAGTACCGCCAGGTCGAGGAACCGGTCCTGAAATACGGCCGCTACCTCAATGAAATGGACATCCTCCAGGAGCGCAAGGTCTGCGTCATCGGCAGGCGCGTCTACGACGAACTCTTCCCGGAAGGCGGCGACCCCTGCGGCAAGTACATCAGGGCCGGCGCCATCTACTACCAGGTCGTCGGCGTGGACTTCAGCGCCAGCAATATCAGCGTGAACGGCAACTCGCAGGACGCCGTCCTCATCCCTTTCCCCGTCGCGCAGAAGATCTACCACCGCGGCAACCGCATCGACCTCATCTGCGTCACCGGCCGCCCCGGCGTGACCCTCTCCACCCTGGAGACCCGCATCCGCGAGGTCATCGCGGAGAACCACTTCTTCGACCCCACCGACAAGCCCGCGCTCTTCATCATTGACACGGAGCAGCTCTTCTCGATGGTCGACACCCTCTTCACGGGCATCAACCTCCTGATCTGGCTCGTGGGCCTCGGAACCATCCTCGCCGGCGCCATCGGCGTCAGCAACATCATGCTCGTGACGGTCAAGGAGCGCACCATTGAAATCGGCATCCGCCGCGCCATCGGCGCGACTCCGCGCGACATCCTCTCCCAGATCATGATGGAGAGCGTCGCCCTGACGAGCGCCGCCGGCGTCCTGGGCATCATGTTCACGGTCGCGTGCCTCGCCGTCCTCGAAAAATCCAACCCGGGGATGCCCTTCCAGATCGGCTTCTGGTCCGCCATCCTGGCGCTGGTCCTGGTCGCGCTGCTCGGCGTCGTGACCGGCCTCGCCCCGGCGACCCGGGCGATGGCCATCAAACCCGTCGATGCGATGCGCGACGAATAATAAATGAATAAAAACAAAAAAGAACAGATATGAAAAAGGTTATTTACGGAATTGTGATTGCGGCCCTGGCCGTGCTGGTCATCGCGACCTTTGTATTCCTTTTCAAGAAATCCCGCCCGAAGGACGTGGCCTATGAGGAGCTGACCGTGGCCGTAGCCGACATTCAGCGGACCACCGTCGTGACCGGCAAGATCGAACCGCGCAACGAGGTCAACGTGAAGCCCCAGATCAACGGCATCATCGCCGAGCTCTACAAGGAAGCCGGCCAGCAGGTCCAGCAGAACGAGGTCATCGCGAAGCTGAAGGTCATCCCGGATATGAACTCCCTGAGCTCCGCCCAAAGCCGTGTCCGCCTCGCCGACATCAACCTCGCCCAGGCCCAGACCAACTACAACCGTGAGAAGGAACTCTACGACAAGAACCTCGTCAGCGCCGAGGAGTTCGAGCAGGTGCGCCAGAGCTTCAACCAGGCCGTCGAGGAGCAGAAGGCCGCCAAGGACGCCCTCGAGGTCATCCGCGACGGTGTCTCCTCTTCGAACGCCACCTCCAGCTCGACCCTCGTCCGCTCGACCATTACCGGCCTCATCCTCGACGTCCCCGTCAAGGTCGGTAACTCCGTCATCCAGGCCAACACGATGAACGACGGTACGACCGTCGCGACCGTGGCGGATATGAATGACCTCATCTTCGACGGCAACATCGACGAGACCGAGGTCGGCAGCCTCCACGAAGGCACGCCCGTCATCATCACGATCGGCGCCCTCCAGGACTACAGCTTCGAAGCGGTGCTCGAGTACGTCGCCCCGAAGGCCGTCGAGAGCAACGGCGCGAACCAGTTTGAAATCAAGGCCGCCGTCAAGGCCCCGACCGACGGCACGATGATCCGCTCCGGCTACAGCGCCAACGCGGAAGTCGTGCTCCAGGAGGTCAAGGACGTGGTTTCCGTGCCGGAAAGCGCCCTGGAGTTCGAGGACGGCAAGACCTATGTCTATCTGAAGAACGGCTCGGACTTCGAGCGCGTCGAAATTGAAACCGGCCTCAGCGACGGCATCAACATCGAGGTCAAGAGCGGCCTCAAGGTCGGCGACGTCGTCCGCGGCAACGTCATCATCGAGGAGGAATAAACGATGAAACAGATCCTTACACTCATTTTCGCGGTCCTCGCCGGCACGGGCGCTTTCGCCCAGCAGCGGCCCTGGACCCTCGCCGACTGCGTCCGCCACGCGCTGGAGAGCAACCTCTCCATCCAGCAGAGCGAGCTCACGGTCGAGCAGCGCGACATCGCCCTCAACACGGCCCAGGGCCGTCGCCTCCCCGGCGTCAGCGCGAGCAGTTCCCAGAACTTCTCCTTCGGCCGCGGCCTGACGGCGGACAACACCTACGCCAACACCAACACCACCAGCACCTCCTTCTCCCTCGGCGGCGACATCCCCATCTTCCAGGGAGGTCAGATTACCAACAACATCGCAATGTCGAAGCTGGACCTCCAGGCGGCGACCGCCGACCTCGAGAAGGCGAAGGACGACATCAGCGTCGCCGTGGCCCAGGCCTATGTCCAGATCCTCTATGACCAGGAAATCCTCGACGTGGCGCTGAACCAGGTCACGATCGACTCCCTCCAGGTCGAGCGTCTCCGCGAGATGGAACGCCAGGGGAAGGTCTCCTACTCGGAGGTCTCCGCCCAGGAGGCGTCGCTCGCCCAGAGCCGCCTCTCCGCGACCCAGGCCCGCGGCAACCTCCAGCTCGCGGTGCTGGAGCTGACCCAGCTCCTGGAGCTCCCCTCGCCGGAGGGCTTCTCCGTCGCGCGTCCCGACCCGGCCGCGCTCCGGGCGGGCCTCCTGATGAATCCGGAGCAGATCTACGCGGAAGCGGTGGGCGTGAAGGCGAAGGTGCGCGCGGAAGAGCTGCGCCTCGACTACGCCGATATGGGCATCAAGCAGGCGAAGGCTGGCTTCCTGCCTTCCCTCTCCCTCAGCGGCGGCATCGGCACGAACTTCTACACCTCCTCCGGCTACCCCCACGCCAATTTCCAGGACCAGCTCAAGAACAACTTCAGCCAGTACGTCGGTCTCTCGCTGAGCATCCCCATCTTCAGCCGCTTCTCCACGCGCAACGACGTGCGCAACGCCCAGCTCAACCGGCGCAACCAGGAGCTGCAGCTCGAGAGCGTGAAGAAATCCCTCTACAAGGAGATCCAGCAGGCCTACTACAACGCCGTCAACTCCCAGAAGAAGCTGGAGAGCAGCGAGGCGGCCGCGCGCAGCGCCGAGGACGCCTTCGCGCTGATGAGCGCCAAGTATGAGGGCGGCAAGGCCAACATCACGGAGTTCAACGAATCAAAGAACCGCTACCTGGAAGCGGAATCCAACTTCCTCCAGGCCCGCTACGAGTACCTGTACCAGTCAAAGATCCTGGACTTCTACCGTGGCGTTGAACTCGATTTTTAGTATTTTTGCAAAAATCAATAAAAAGAAATGAAGAGAACTATTCTTGTACTGGCGGTGTTGCTCCTCTCTTTCAGCGCCCGCGCCCAGCGCCCGAACTGGAACGGCGGTGGCATCTATCTCGGTGATTCGATCGTGCTCGGCAATTTCTATGATATGAACGCGGGCAAGTCGTCCCATTTCGCCATCGACGGTTTCGGCGTGATCGTCCCGCTGACGCCGAGCGGCATCATCGATTTCCGCGCCAACATCCGCTACACCTATGACAACCTCTTCTTCAAGGACAAGATGACGCTGGTTTCCGGCGTGAACGGTGTTCCCTCGCCGCTGCCGCTTTCCGGCGACATCAAGAAGAGCAAGCTGCGCTTCCATACCGTCTCCGTGCCGGTCGGCTTCGCCATCAATCCCGGCAAGGTGAGTCTCGGCGCACTGATTGCTCCCGGCTACGTCTTCGACGTCTCGACCAAGTACAAGGCTCCGAAGACCAAGGGCGACCTTTCCCACTTCAACAAGTTCAGTCTGCGCATCGAAGGCGTCTTCTCCTACGACGGCTACGGTGTGTATATCGGCTACGGCCTGAAGCCGCTCTTCGAGGAAGGCATCTACGGCGATGACGCCCGCATCCTCAACGTCGGCGTCGTCCTCGGCTTCTAGCCCTCTTTCATAAAGCAGAAGAACTGTTTTTCCTGAGACCGTCAGAAAAATGCCGGCTCAGAAAAAACAGTTCTTCTGCTTTAAATATGCGGGTTATTCCTTCCAGGACCAGTCCCGCGGGGCGGGGATTCCCGGAAGCGGCTTGTAATCCTTGAGCTTTTCGAGGAGGACTTCGATGGCCTTGTCGAGCTGCTGGTCGATGCCCTTCTGCTCCTGGATCGGGTCGTTGTCCACCCAGATGTCCGGATCGACGCCGTGGTTCTCGATGATCCACTCGCCGGTCTTGCTGTCGTAGTTGGTGAAGAACGGGACGCGGATGTCCGTGCCGTCCATATACGGGAGGGAGCCGCTGATTCCGATGATGCCGCCCCAGGTCCGGGTGCCGATCAGTTCGCCGAGGTTGTTGGCCTTGAAGCTCCAGGGGAAGAGGTCGCCGTCGGAGGCGGAGTACTTGTTGATGAGGCAGACCTTCGGGCCGTAGAACGTGCCCTCCGGGACCTTGCCGGTCATCGTCGAGCCGCGCTGCATCGTCATCCGGTACGGGTTGCGGAGCAGGCGCTCGATGATCATCGGGGAGACGTTTCCGCCGCCGTTGGCGCGGTCGTCGATGATGAGGGCCTCTTTATCCAGCTGGGGATAGTAGTAGCGGGCGAACTCGTTGAGGCCTTCGGCGCTCATATCCGGGATGTAGATGTAGCCGATCTTGCCGCCGGACTTCTTCTCGACATACTCGATATTCTTGATGACCCACTCGTAGTGGTAGAGCGGCTCCTCGTCGGCGGTCGGCTTCACGACGATCTTGCGGGCGCCGTTCTCCGAAGCCTTGCTGTTGACAGTCAGTTCCGTGAGGACATTGGCCTTGCCGACGAGCAGGGAGTAGATGTTCTCCGTCGTGGTCGTCGGGATGCCGTCGATCGCGATGATGAAGTCGCCTTCCTTGACGTTGAGGCCGGGCTCGGCGAGCGGGGCGCGCAGGGAGGCGCTGTAGTTCGCGCCCTGGAGGATGTGGCCGATCTTGTAGTAGCCGCTGCGGTCGCGGGTCAGCTCGGCGCCGAGCAGGCCCATATCGACGCGCGCCGGCTTCGTGTAGCGGCCGGGGGAGACGTAGGCGTGGCCGGAGGTCAGCTCGCCGATCATCTCGCCGATGACATAGTTCAGGTCGAGACGGCACTTGACGTACGGCAGCAGGACCTCATATTTGCGTTTCATCGCCGGCCAGTCGATGCCGTGCATATTCTCCAGGTAGAAGCCGTCGCGGAAGGCGCGCCAGGCTTCGTCGAAGATCTGCGCCCACTCCTTATCGTAGTCCACGTCAGCGACGAGGTTGGAGAAGTCGATGGGTTTCTCGATGCGGGGCTTGCCGCGCGGGATGTCGGCGACGCCGACGCTGCCGCGCTCCGTGAGCAGGGCCTTGCTGCCGACGACGCTCATCTGGAAGCCTCCCAGGTCGGTCGTCTCACCGGTCGCGAGGTCCATCGAGGTCAGGCTGCGGCCGCTGTACCAGAGGGTCTTGCCGTCGCAGTAGACCGGGCGGAAGAAGCCGCTGCCGACGGGCAGCTTGATGATGCGCTGCGCGAGGCCGTCGGCGTCCACCTTCACGGCCGCGGGGCCTTCATCTTTCTTCTCTCCGGCGCCGGGGGCCTTCTTCTCCGCGGCGGGGGTGCCGTCCTTGGGGAGCATCGGGGAAGGGGTGTCCGCAGCGAGGAGGGCGACGTAGAGCGAGCCCATATTGCTGTAGGCGTAGTTCCATTCGATGGAGCTGTAGGTCGGGTTGAGGTCGCGCTCGGCGTTGAAGATGAGGTACTTGCCGTCGGTGCTGAAGAGGGGGGAGCTGGCGTTGTACCATTTCTCCGTGACCTGGATCTCCTTGCGGGTGTCGAGGTTGTAGAGGTAGATGATGCTGAATTCGTTGGGCGCCGGTTTGGTGTAGGCGATCCATTTGCTGTCGGCGGAGAAGACCACGCCGCGGAATTCGGCTTCGGGGTTCGTCATCAGGACGGTCTTCGCACCGTCGGGGATGGCGAGGTGGACGAGACGGTTCTGGCGGTCCGTGTAGAGGAGGCTCTTGGAATCGGGGGCCCAGAGGAGGCTGCGGATGTAGGTGTCGTTGGCCTTGGTGAGCTGGGCGGTCGTGCCCTGTGCCGTGTCATAGAGGTAGACCTCAGTCTCGCCGGTGCGGTCGGAGATGTAGGCGATGTACTTGCCGTCCGGGCTGTAGGCGGCGCCGCGCTCGTTCGCGCCCGGGGTGTGGGTGATGTTGCGGGTCACGCCGGGGGTCACGGGGACGCTGAAGACCTCGCCGCGGGCGGTTACGGCCACGCGGTCGCCAAGGGAGGAGATGCTGCGCGCCGTGATGAGGTTGGAGACGTTGAGGTTCTCGCCGCGCGCATAGACGCCTTCCGCGTTGAGGGTGATGTTGATCCTGGTGGCCTGTTTCGTCGCCGGGTCGAGCTTGTAGAGGTAGCCGCCGTTCTCGAAGACGATGAGCTTGCCATTGGTCGAGGGAAACTTGACATCGTACTCCTTGAAGTCGGTGACCTTGGTCGTGGCGCCGGTCTTCGTGTTGTAGACGAAGACGTTCATCCAGTGGTCGCGGTCGGAGATGAAGTAGATCTCGTCGCCGATCCACATCGGCATGATGTCCTGGGCCGGGTTGTCCGTGACGCGGGTGACGGACTTGCCGTCGTAGATCCAGATGTCGTCGGCCTGGCCGCCCTTGTAGTACTTCCAGGTGCGGAATTCACGCATCGTGCGGTTGTAGGCGAGTTTCTTCCCGTCGGGGGAGTAGCTGCAGAAGCCGCCTTCCGGGAGCGGGACTACCGTGCTCATACCGCCCGCCGCGGGGACGGTCCAGAGCTTGCCTTCGAAGCCGGAGCCGATGCGGTTGCGGTAGATGACGGTCTTGCCGTCGGGGTTCCAGCCCATCACGATGTTGTTGGGGCCCATCCGGTCGCCGAGGTCGTCGCGCGCGTTGGTCGCCGTGTAGGTCAGGCGCACCGGCGCTCCGCCCGTCGCGGGCATCGAATAGACTTCCGTGTTGCCGTCGTACTGGCCCGTGAAGGCGAGGGTCCTGCCGTCCGGGGAGTAGCGGGCGAACATCTCGTAGCCGACGTGGGAGGTGAGGCGCACGGCCTCGCCGCCGGCCAGCGGCGCGCGGTACAGGTCTCCGGCGTAGGAGAAGACGACATCGGTGCCGTTCGTGGTCGGGAAGCGTAGCAGACGGCCTTCGTCAGCGCGCAGGGAGGCCGTTCCGAGGGCCGCCAGCAAGGCGCTGATAATAAGCAACTTCTTCATATTAAAACCATTTAAATGTTTCGTGGGACTCAACAATATACGAAAAAATAATTATATTTAAGGTGGATAATATGGCTAAGACTTCGCTTATGGCTATGGAGATTGAACGGAAGTTTCTCGTCCGCGAGGATTTCCACAAGGAGACGGTAAGGGCGTACCGCATCATCCAGGGGTACATCAGTTCGGACGGCGGCCGTACCGTGCGCGTCCGCCTGCGCGACAAGCAGGGCTTCCTGACGATCAAGGGCCCCTCGCTGGACGGGGGCGTGAGCCGCTTCGAATGGGAGAAGGAGATTTCGGAGGACGACGCGATGCAGCTCCTGCAGCTCTGCGAGGTCAAGATCGACAAGACCCGCTACCTGGTCCCCTTCGCGGGCCATACCTTCGAGGTCGACGAATTCTACGGGGACAACCGGGGCCTCGTCGTCGCCGAAATCGAGCTCAAGTCCCCCGACGAGCCTTTCGAGAAGCCGTACTGGCTGGGCGAGGAGGTAACGGGCGACAAGAAGTACTACAACGCGCATCTCTGCAAACATCCCTATAAAGACTGGTAATATGAATCCGATAAAAACCCTCTTCGGCGCGTTGCTCGCGCTGGTGCTTCTTTCGTTCGGCGCGCGTGCGTCCGCCCAGACCGAAGTGATGGCCTGGAGCAACCTCTCCGGCGTCCGCGTGGACGGGGAGCTCATCGATTTCGAAACTTCGCTCCGGGTCGGCCCCGTGGGCGCGCCGCTGTACGCGACGGCGAAGGAACGCCAGAATACCCCGCGCTACCACCGCGACGGCGCGCGCCAGCAGGTCATCACCCCGCTGATTCCCTGGAAGAATCCGGCCCGCGGCCGGGGCCCCGCCCAGCAGGCGGGCCCGGTAAAGCTCGGCGCCCTGACCTTGGAGCAGAACGTGACGGATCTGGAACGCGGCAAGGTGAAGATCGCCCTGGAGGCGCGCTCCGATACGACCCTGCGGCAGCCTTCCTGGTTCTGCATCGCCTTTTCTCCGGAGAATTACACCGGCGCGGTCGTCAAGGCGACGTCCCGCAGCCTGAGCGTCGTTTCCGCCAGGCGCAACGTCCAGCTCCGCTGGAACCGCTCCGCGAAGACGCAGGTCCAGGAGGAGAACGGCGCCATCGTCGTCTACATCCAGCTCGCGGCTTCCCAGAAGAAGGGCGCCAACTACTCGATGACCTTCGACCTCGTCGCCGACGGCGCGATTGATACCTCCGACGCCGTGGTCAGCTTCGACCCTTCGAGCCCGGGCTACGTTTTCGCCGGCTTCGGCGGCAACTTCCGCATCCAGAATCCTTCCACGGACCCCTTTGTGATCAACTACTGCCTGTCGGATATGCGCGTCGCTTTCGGCCGCGTCGAGATGCCCTGGCGCAACTGGGATCCGGACGAGGAGCTCGACCCGCTCGAGCGCGCCCGGGAGAACGGGGTGGACCCCCATACGGCCGAGTCCCTGGAGATGGCCCGCCGCCTGAAGCAGGTCGGGATGCCCGTCATCGTGAGCGTCTGGTATCCGCCGACCTGGGCCGGCCTCCGCACGACCCGCTCCGACGGCTCCTCCGTGGCCTACGCGCTGGATTCCCAGAAGAAGGAGCGCATCTTCCGCTCGCTCGCGACCTATTTCATCTATATGAAGCGCGTCTACGGCGTCGAGCCGGACTACTTCTCCTTCAATGAATCCGACCTCGGCATCAACGTCATCCATACCCCGGACGAGCACCGCGACTTCATCAAGGAATTCGGCGCCTACCTCGCCAGCCAGGGCCTGAAGACCCTCCTGCTGCTGGGTGACAACTCCGACGCGACGACCTTCGACTTCATCCTCCCGGCGATGCGCGACCCGGAGTGCCGCCGCTACATCGGCGCCGTCTCGTTCCACTCCTGGCGCGGCTGCGACGACGCGACCCTCCGCCGCTGGGCCGGCGCCGCCCGCGAGCTCAACGTGCCGCTCCTCGTCGCCGAGGGCAGCACGGACGCCGCCGCCTGGCGCTACCCGGAAATCTTCGGCGAATCGACCTTCGCCCTT
>LUZF01000081.1 GCA_001602865.1 Bacteroidales bacterium Bact_14 | reverse complement strand
GTATCTTTCAAATATGAAATTGAGATTTTGGTCGATAATACTGCTGGCGGGGCTGGCGGCGGGGTGCGGGAGGCGGGAGCCGGAGATGAATCTCGGCGGAGTCGCCGTGAATGTGTCGAGGGCGACGCTGACGGCGGTGCTGCCGGAGGAGGCGACGGCGACGGGCCGGACAGCGGCGTCGGGCCGGACGGCGGTGGTCGTGTGCCCGGGCGGGGCGTTCATCGACCTGGAGATGGAGAAGGAGGGGTTCGCGGTGGCGCGGGCGCTGGCGGACAGGGGGATCGCGGCCTTTGTCCTGAAGTACCGGACGCGGCCGATGGGCGCGACACGCGAGGAGGCGGAGGCGCAGATCCGGGCCATTGTCGCGCAGATTTTCAGTCCGGACCACGATCCGGACTGGCCGCTCATCTCGCGGCGCGGGGGCGGGCCCGAGGCCCGGGCGGTGGAAACTGCCTGGAAAGACGGGCTCTGGGCCCTCAAGAAGGTGCGCCGTCAGGCCAGGCGCTACGGGATCGATCCGGAGCGCATCGGAATGATGGGCTTCTCGGCGGGCGCCGTGCTGACGCTGAACGTTGCGATGGACCACGGGGCGGACAGCCGGCCGGACTTCGCCGTGCCCGTCTACGGCGGCTGGGTGGACCCGGTCGAGGTCCCTGCTGACGCGTGTCCGATGTATCTTGTCAGTCCGCAGGAGGACATTTTCCCGCCGGAAATGACCGGCAGCATCTATGACGCGTGGAGCCGCGCCGGCGTCCCGGCGGAGCTCCACTATTACAAAGGTGTCGGCCACGGCTTCGGCCTCGGCGTCCCCGGAACGGAGTCCGAAAACTGGCTGGACGGCCTGCTGGCCTTCCTGAAAACCAACGGTTTACTCGATTAGCGGCGCTTGAGTTTTTTCACCTGCCCGTCTTTCCAGGTCAGGTCAACCGTCTCGCCGGTGCGGGTCCGGAGGCCCTTGATGTGGCCGGAGGGCCAGGCGTCCGGCAGGGCCGGCAGCGGGGTGATTTCGTCCGCCGTCGAGGCGAGCAGCATCTCCATCACGGCCGCGCAGCCGCCGAAGTTGCCGTCGATCTGGAACGACGAATGGGCGTCCAGCAGGTTGGGGTAGGTTCCCCCGCCGCGGCGGGCGTCCTCGCCGTCGTAGCCGTCCGGGCTGACGTAGCGCAGCAGGCGGCGGTACATCTTGTACGCGCTTTCCGCGTCCCGCAGGCGCGCGTACAGGTTCACCCGCCAGCCGCAGCTCCAGCCCGTCGTCTCGAAGCCCTTGATCTCGAGGGACTTGTGGGCCGCGGCCGCCTCAGGCGAGCCCGGCAGGACATGATGGCCCGGATACACGCCGAAGAGGTGGGACTGGTGGCGGTGCCGGGGGTCGGCGTCGCGCCAGTCGTAGTACCACTCCTGGAGATGGCCGTCGGCGCCGATCTGGTACGGGCGGAGGCGCGCGACGGTCGCCCGGGCGCGGGCGGCGAAGTCCGCCTCGCCGAGCAGCTCCGCTGCCGCGGCAGCGTCCTCCAG
>LUZF01000080.1 GCA_001602865.1 Bacteroidales bacterium Bact_14 | reverse complement strand
CGGTCGGGCCGCTGGTCGCGGGGGCCTCGGCGAGCGCCGCGAGCCAGGCTTCCGCCTTCGCCTTGTTGGCGTCGTTGAAGACGTTGAAGTTCAGCGGGGTCGCGTAAGAGGCCTGGGTGTGGACGGGTTTACCCTGGAGGTTGCGGGTCTTGCCGGTCTCGGGGTTGACATAGGCGGCGTTCCAGTCGGCCTTCGCGAGGTCGTGGCGCGCGCGGAGGGTCGCGGCGTAATCGGTCCGGCCGATGGTTTCGGCCATCATTGCCGTGACCTCCATCATATAGATGTAGATCGCGTTGTTCAGGAGGTCGGCCGGGGTGCGGCTGTCGAGGGCGAGGTGGTCGGCGAGGCCGCTGGCTTTCGAGGAAAGGTACGGGTGGGCCTCGCTGGTCTTATAGAAGGCCATGCCGTTGAGCCAGTCCATCATCGTTTCGATGTTCTCCTCGATGATCCGGGTATCGCCGTACTGGGTGTAGAGCTGCCAGGGGACCATACAGACCGCGGCGGACCAGGTCGTGCCGTTGGCGAAGGTCGGGTCGTCGGTGCGGTTGTAGGTCGGGACGGTGCTGCCGATGCCGCCGGGGACTTCCCGGTCGTTGCCGATGCCCTGGTCGTTGCGCAGGGCAACCATCCACTGGCGGAAGAAGGCCTGGAGGTCGGCGTTGTAGGTGCCGGTGCGGGTGTAGGCCTGGGCGTCACCGGTCCAGCCCATGCGCTCGTTGCGCTGGGGGCAGTCGGTCGGGATCGTGAGGAAGTTGCCAAGCTGGCTGCGCTGGATGTTGCGGAAGAGGCGGTTCACCAGGTCGCCGGTCGTACCGTCCCGGGTTACGGCCTCATAGCGGCCGGTCGGGATCTCGCAGGAGGAGAGGACGAGGCCCTTCACGTTGGCGAGCGGGAGGGGGCCGTCGTGGCCGGGGATGTGGACCTGGATGTACTGGTAGCCGCGGAAGGTCATCGAAGGCTGGATCGTCACTTCCCCGCTGTCCTTGGCGGTATAGAAGTCCACGTCGAGGGCGGCGCGGTTGGTCTCGTAGAGGATGTGGCCGGCGACATTGCGGCCGGCAGGGCCGAAGCGGCGGACATAGTCGGCGCTGTCGCCGGGGAGGCCCGGGTAGAGCTGCTCGCCGTAGCTGAGGATGACGGTATCGCCCTTCTTGAGCCAGCCGGCGGGGATGGTGATGGAGGGTACGCCGACCATATTGACACCCATATTGTAGATGTAGGTGTTGCTTTCGTGGACAGGCATCACCTCCCGGGCCGTCAGGGTCTCGCGCAGGCGGACGGGGCCGTCGTAGCGGGCCATCAGGTCGAAATCGACCCAGGAGCGCTTGGCGATGCGCTCCGCCGGGCGCCAGGCGCTCTCGTCGAATCCGGGCTCGCTCCAGCCGCGCACGGCCGCTTCCCGGGTCGCGTCATAGCGCTCGCCCTGGAAGAAGCTGGAGGCGCGCAGAGGGCCGTCGGTGAAGGTTTTCCAGGTCTCCGGGTCGCTGATGACCTCCTGGACGCTGCCGTCCTCGTAGCGGATGACGAGGCGCGCGAGCAGGGCTTCGTGGTCGCCGAAGAAGTTGAAATTGGAGGCGGTGAAGGTCATATAACCGGTGAACCAGCCGCCGGAGAGGATGGCGCCGAGGGCGTTGCGGCCGGGCTTGAGCAGGCCGGTCACGTCATATTTCATATAACCGAGGGTCTCGCGGTACTGGCTGTCGCCCGGGGCGAACCAGTCCTCGCCGATGCGCTCGCCGTTCAAATAGGCGTTGATGATGCCCATCGCCGTCACGTAGAGGCGGGCGGAGCGGATCTGCTTGCCTTCGGCGGTCGTAAACTCCGTGCGGAGCATCGTGTTCGCACCGTGGGTCGGGTCGGCCCAGCCGCGGGTCTCCGCCTTGGTCTTGTTGGCGAGGGTGATGGCGTTGCCGGCGATCTTCGCACCGGGGATATCCTTGAAAATTCCGTAGCGTTCCGCGTCGAAGACGACGTTGTCCTCGCTGCGGCCGGTCGTCAGGATGCGGTAATCCGTGTATTCCACCTCGGAGCCCGGCGCGGCGGCGAAACCGACGCTGCAGAGATCCGGGAAGGCCGGGAAGTTGCCGCCGCTGCCGATCGGGCCGACGGTGAAGCTCGCCGGGCGGGGGCCCGCCGGGGCGCGGCCGAAGCCGCCCCGGG
>LUZF01000079.1 GCA_001602865.1 Bacteroidales bacterium Bact_14 | reverse complement strand
GCCGGATCCTCGCCGCGGCGCTCGTTCCGCTGCTCTACCTCGCCTGCGGCCCGCTCGCAGTCGTCTTCGCCGGCGCGGTGCTCGCGGCCGAATGCAGCCGCGGTGAGAAGCACGCCTGGCGCCTGGGGATCCTGCTCTTCGCGCTGCTCCTCTGCTGCCCCTTCGTGGCCCAGCAGCTCGTGCCCTACCCGATCGGGCACCTCTTCTATGGGGTCCATTACATCCGCTACCGCAATGTGCTTCCGCTCCTGCTGTGGGTCGCTGCGCTGCTATGCATCGCCCTCGCCGCCGTCGCTGCCTGGCGGGACGGGAAACGCCCCCTGCGCGCGCCGCTCGCCTGGGGCCTGGGATGCTATGCGCTCATCGCCGTCGCGGGGCTGTTCTATGTACCGCGCCTCGCGGACCTGGGCAAGGAGGAATGGATGCGCTATGACTTTATGGTGCGGATGGAGATGTGGAACCGCGTGATGATGCAGGCGGACGCGAAGAATCCCGACAATCCGATCACCGTGGCCTGCCTCAACCTGGCCCTCGCCAAGACGGGGCGGATGAACGACCACCTGTTCGACTACTTCCAGAACGGGCCGGAGGGCCTGCTGCCGAGCTTCGTCAACAACCATTTCAGCCCCGTTCCGACCGGCGAGATCTACTGGCACCTCGGGATGGTCAACACCGCCCAGCGCTTCGCCTTCGAGGCGCAGGAGGCCATTCCCGACTTCCAGAAAAGCGCCCGCTGCTACAAGCGCCTCGCCCAGACCAACATCGTCAACGGCGACTGGGACGTCGCACGCAAATACCTGAAATCCCTGGAGCACGCCCATTTCTACCGCCGCTGGGCGAAGGAGACCGTCGCGGCGCTGGACGCCGGCGACATCTTCGCACGCCAGCCCGACCTCGCCCGCATCCGGGACCTCCGGCTGAAGGAGCACGACTTCCTGTACAGCGACGGCGAGAAGGATTCGATGCTCGGCCTGCTGCGGGTGGAGAACTCCTCCAACGGGCTCGCGCTGGACTACCTGATGGCCCTGTGTATGCTGAACAAGGACCTCGACCGCTTCGTCGAATGCCTTTCGCTGGTCGACGCCCCGTCCCTGCCGAAATCCTACCAGGAGGCCCTCCTGCTGCGCTGGGTCCTGACCCACGACAGCTTCCAGGGCCTGCCGGAATACCTCTCCCCCGCCTATGCCCGGCGCATTTCCGCCTTTATTGCCGACAGCCACGCCGGCAAGCCTGAGGCGGAGATGCAGCGCAGCTACGGCGACACGTTCTGGTTCTACTATTATTACCGTTTCCGCCAATGAGAAAGTCCCTCTGTCTCGTGCTGGCCGCCCTCGCGGTGGCCGCCTGCAGTCCGAAGGCCCGCAATGCGGCCCCGGCGGGTGTCCTGCCCGCGATCTGGCCCGACTATGTCGGCGTGACCGTCCCTGCGGGCATCGCCCCGCTGGACTTCTCGCTGGCCGGGGCGGACGCGCTCGACGTCCGGCTGAGCGCGCCGGACGGGACGCAGCTGCGCGTGCGCGGCAAGGGCGCGACGCGCATCCCGGCC
>LUZF01000078.1 GCA_001602865.1 Bacteroidales bacterium Bact_14 | reverse complement strand
CCATCGCCGTGATGCGGCTCATCAGGGGCGAGCCGTTGCGGACCGTGCCGAGGCGCTCGCCGTCGGTGATGAAATCGACGGCGCCGCTCACGGAGACGACCGCGCCGGTCTCGTGGGCCAGGGCGCGGGCCGCCTCGACGGCGTCCCCGCTGCTGGCGGACGAGTCGACACCGCGCGAGACGATCGTCTCACCGGCGAGCACCAGGATTTCGGAGGCGTTGCCGCGGATGATGGTCGGATGGTGCTGCCGGATCAGCTGCAGGCAGGTCTCCGTGCGAATGCGGCTCGCGCCGGCGCCGACCGGGTCGAGCACCCACGGCTTGCCGAGGCGGTGCATCGCCCCGGCCGCGAGGTGCATCGCCTCGATCTCCTGGCGGTCGAGGCAGCCGATGTTCACCACCAGCGCGCTCGCGATCGCGGCGATCTCTTCCATCTCCTCCGGGCAGAAGGACATCAGCGGCGAGGCGCCGGCGGCGAGCAGCGCGTTGGCGTTGAACTCCATCGCGACATAATTCGTAATACAGTGGACCAGCGGGGACTGCGCACGGACTGCGGCGCAGTCAAGGACAAAAACGTCTTTGTCGATCATAATTCCCTACGTTGTAATTACACAAATCAGGTTCCAAGGGTATCATCTCAGCCGGCATCACCTGTCCTCCGCCGGCACCCCCATTATTTGGTACAAATATAATAAATTTAAATGCGTAATTTTGCATCCATGCATCGCGGCACAAAGAAAATCTGCTTCCTCGTCAATCCCGTTTCCGGCGGGAGGGACAAGGCGGCCCTTGTCGCCCGCATCGCGCGGGAGCTGGACCCTGCGGTCGCGCGTGAGTTCCTCACGACGGACCGCCCGGGCCACGCGACCGCCCTCGCCCGCGAAGCCGACGCCGACATCGTCGTCGCCGTCGGCGGCGACGGCGCCGTCGGCGGCGACGGCACCGTCCGCGAGGTCGCCCTCGGCCTCCTCGGCACGGGCAAGGCCCTCGGCATCCTCCCCTGCGGCAGCGGCGACGGTCTCGCCCTTTCCCTCGGCATCAGCCGCAACCCCTCCCGGGCCATCCGCGTCCTGGCCGAAGGCTGCACCGTCCGGATGGACCACGGCCGCATCGACGACGAGCCCTTCTTCTGCACCGCCGGCGTCGGCCTCGACGCGATGGTCGCCGAAAAGTTCGCCCACGCCCCCCGCCGCGGCATCTTCACCTACATCAGCGAGGCCTGGAAAACCTGGCGTGACTGGCGCGGCGAGGACTTTCTCCTCGAAATCGACGGGGAGCGCATCGAGACGCCCGCCGTCATCATCACGGCCGGCAACGCCGACCAGTGGGGCAACCAGGCCCGCATCACCCCCCGCGCCTCCGTGCGCGACGGCCTCCTGGACCTGACCGTCGTCCTGCCGTTCCGCACGGCCGAAATCCCCGTCCTCGCGGCGCAGCTGATGACCGGAAACGCCTGCAGGAGCCGCCGCACCCGCAGTTTCCGCGGCCGCGAAATCCTGCTCCGCCGCGCCGCGGCAGGCCCCGCCCATTTCGACGGCGACCCCTGCCGGAAAGGCACGGAAATCCGCTTCACCGTCGTCCCGAAAGCCCTGGACGTGGTCGTCCCTGAAACCATGGCAGACAAAGTATGAAAGGCAAGGAGAAACATATCCGGAAAGACTGGTTCAGCTTCTTCGCCCCGCGCTTCGCGGCGCTGGTGCTGGCAATCGGCTTCATCCTGCGGATCGTCCTCTGCTTCCATCCCGTCACCCTCTATGACTGGTCCTTCGGCCAGACCCTCCGGATGATGGGGCTCGGACTCCTGAACGACCTCGCCTTCGCCGCCATCGCCCTCGTTCCGGCCTTTCTCTTCTACAGCGTCCTGACCGACCGGAAATACGAACGCCCCTGGGGCTGGATCATCCTCGGCCTCCTCGCCGTCCTGACCGTCTATGTCGTCGGATTCAACGACATCACGGACGAGTACGGCGCCGCGGCGCCCCTCGCGGCCAACATCCTCCTGCTCCTGCTGACCGGCAGCTTCGCCCTGAAACTGTGTTTCCCGCGCCTCGCCCACCCCTGGCGCCGCGCCTGCATCTGGATCGTGATGATGGCCTACGCCGTCCTTGCCGTCGGCATCGCCGTCAGCGAAGTCGTCTTCTGGAGCGAGTTCGGCGTCCGCTTCAACTTCATCGCCGTGGACTACCTGGTCTATACCAACGAGGTCATCGCGGCAACATCGTCGAATCGTATCCGATGGTGCCGCTGGTCGCCGGGATGCTGCTCGGCGGCTGGCTCCTCTGCCGCCTCCTGCTGCGCGGCAGCAGCATCCGCGAGGCCGGCATCGCCAGCGCCCGCCGCTGGCTT
>LUZF01000077.1 GCA_001602865.1 Bacteroidales bacterium Bact_14 | reverse complement strand
GGGTCCCTGCCCGTTCCGGGCGGGGACTCCGCCGTAATAGCGGTGGCGCGTGACGCGCTTGCCGCCGGCGGTGGCGTCCGTGCGGACGTAGCCGCGGCAGCCGTCCGCCGCGACGACGTAGCCGACCGCCGCCGGGACCGCGAGGTACGCGCCCCAGCCGTAGCGGTTGTTGTAATCGCCTGTCCAATAGGAAGTTTTGTCGGCCGTCCCGTGGACCTCCATAAACGGAACCGCGCCCTCGTAGCGCAGCGGCTCCATCGAGGAAAGGGTCAGGCCGGCGATGGAAATGATGCCGGCGAAGAGGTCCGGCTTGCGGCGCGCCGTGAGGTAGCACATCTCTCCGCCGTTCGACATCCCGCTCAGGAATGCGTTCCGCGGATCCAGCCCGTACCGGGCCTGGAGCGCCCGGACCAGCGTCTCCAGGAAATCGACGTCATCCGTCTCCATCCCCTCCTGCGAAGGGTATCCCACGTTCCAGCTGGTCTTGCCCTTCGGGTCCCGGAGGCCCTGCGGGAAGCAGACCGCGAAGCCCATTTCCTCCGCCAAGTCCACCAGCTGCACCTTCTGTCCCTCGGCATTTCCCGTGTATCCGTGGAGGACGATCAGCAGCTGCGCCTCGGGCGCGAGCCTTTCCGGCACGTGGACATAGTAGCTCCGCATCACCCCCTGATGCACCAGGCTGTCCCGCACGCAGCGGTCCGCAATTCCCTGCCCCTGAGCGGCGGATGCGGCCGCGAGCAGGCAGCCGACCAGCAAAAAAATCTTTCCCATACCCCAAAGATACGCAGGTTTTTGTATATTTGGGGCATCTAACCGTGTACTATGACCGCTGAAACTACTGCCCTTATCGACAGCATCAACGTAACGATGAATGCTGGCGGAATGAACACCATCAACATCGTTCTCGCGTTCGTGATGTACGGCGTCGCCCTCGGCATCAAGCCGCATATGTTCGCCGATGTCTTCAAGAAGCCCAAATCCCTCATCATAGGCATGTGCTGCCAGTTGATCCTGCTGCCGCTGCTGACCTTCCTGCTGGCGCTCGCGTTCGGGCGCACCATCAGCTGGACGATGGCCCTCGGCATGATCCTGGTCGCCTCCTGCCCCGGCGGCAACATCTCCAACTTCATGAGCTCGCTCTCCAAGGCCAACATCGAGCTTTCCGTCAGCCTCACGGCCATCAGCACCGCCCTAGCGATCCTGATGACCCCCTTCAACTTCTGGCTCTACGGCAACCTCTACCTCCGCTTCGCCGAAATCGCCGGCGAGGTCCCGCAGCTCACGATTCCGCTCTGGGATGTCTTCAAGACCATTTTTATCCTCCTCGGCATTCCGCTGACGCTCGGCGTGCTGACCGCCCGCTTCCTGCCGAAGGTGGCTGAAAAGCTGAAGAAGCCCCTGCAGTGGTTCAGCATCATCTTCTTCATCGCGATGGTGGTGCTCTCCTTCGCAGGCAACATGGATGCGTTCCTGAAGTGCATCAAGTACATCTTCCTCATCGTGCTGATCCACAACCTCCTCGCGCTGAGCATCGGCTTCGGTATGGGCACGGGCTTCAAGGTTCCCAAGAAAGACCGTCGCACCCTGACGATCGAGACCGGCATCCAGAACAGCGGCCTCGGCCTGGTCCTGCTGCTCGGCACGAGCCTCTTCGCCGGCTTCCCGCCGCACGGAGGCACCCTCGTCATCACCGCCTGGTGGGGCGTCTGGCACATCATCAGCGGCCTGACCGTCAGCACCCTGTTCAACCGCTACGACGCGCGCCACAAGTCCACCGCCGATGGCTAAGATCCACGAAGAATACCCCTGGTACAGGGAATTGCGGAAATATGTGGATCTCACTACCCGCTCCTGCCACCGGGAAGTCCGTTACGAGGGGGTCGAGAACATCCCCGAGGACAGCGCCGTGCTGCTGGCGCCGAACCATTGCGCGGCCCTGATGGACGCGATGGTCATCCTTGCGACGCCGGTCAAGGGCGGCGTCATCTGCTTCGGCGCCCGTTCTGACATCTTCAAGAAACCCCGGGTCGCGCGCATCCTCCGCTGGCTCCGCATCGTGCCGCTCGCCCGCGAGCGCAACGGCCTCAGCGAGGTTGCGAAGAACTTCCAGGTCTTCGACGAGATCGTCGAATGCCTGGACAGCCACGTTCCCTTCTGTATGTTCAGCGAAGGGGCGCACCGCGCCAAGCGCGGGATGCTCCCCATCAAGAAAGGCATCTTCCGACTGGCCCGGATTGCCATCGAGAAGACCGGAAAGCCCGTGTACATCGTTCCCGCGGGCATCGACTATGAGGACCTGTTCGAGGGCCAGCACCGCGTCACCGTGCGCTACGGCAAGCCCATCGACGTCGGCGCGGCGTTTGAAGCCGGCGCGGCGGCGGGGCAGCCGGAGGTGGAGACCTACCGGCAGCTCGCCCGCGAGCTCCGGAGTCGCAACCTCGCGCTGCTCGGCCTCGACCCGGAGGAAGCGCCGCTTCCCGCCGCCACGACCTACTCCGCCCGCGAAGCC
>LUZF01000076.1 GCA_001602865.1 Bacteroidales bacterium Bact_14 | reverse complement strand
GCTGACGATCGTCGGCGCGGGCGCGGAGCCGGAGGCGACGGCCTCCGCGGCCGCTTTCCCCTGGGCGCGCGTGCTGCTCGCCGTGTACCTGCTGGGCGCGCTGGTGACGCTGGCGCTGTACCTGGTGTCCACCTGGAAGATGATGCGCCTGATCCGCAGCGGAGAGGCGATGGAGCGGGAGGGATGCCGCCTGGTGCTGCTGGAGAAGGAGGCGCCTTCGTTCAGCTGGGACCGCAAGATCGTGATGAGCCGGAAGGACTTTGCGGAGAATCCGGCCATCTTTACCCACGAGCGGATGCACGTGAAGAGCCGTCATTCGCAGGACCTGCTGCTCTTCCTTCCCCTGCAGCTGCTCTTCTGGTGGAATCCGCTCGTGTGGATCACCCGCGAGGAGCTCCGGCTCCTCCACGAGTATGAAGCCGACGAAGGGGTCATTCAACAAGGCATCGATGCTACCCAATACCAACTTCTTCTTGTGCGGAAAGCCGTGGGGGAATCCCGTTTCTCCCTGGCCAGCGGCTTCCAGCACGCCAAACTGAAAAACCGTATTACCATGATGCTTAAGACTAATTCTTCCCGCTGGATGCGCTGGTCGTATCTGGCCATGATTCCGGTGCTGGCGATGCTGATGTACGCCTGCAACCCTTCCAAGAAAACTGCGGAGCCCGAAGTGGCTGTCGAAGAACGCGACGGTATGACCACCATCCAGATGAAGTCCGTCGACACGAACCAGGAAGCCGTTCCTTTCCAGCTCGTGGAAGAGAAACCGATGTTCCAGGACAGCGATGCCAATGCGTTCGCCAAGTGGGTGAATTCGCAGCTCAAGTACCCTGAGAAAGCGAAAAATGACGGCGTCCAGGGCCGTGTGATAATCCAGTTCACCGTCGGTTCCGACGGCGTGCTCCGGGATGCGAAAGTCCTTCGCGGCGTCAGCGAAGAACTGGATGCGGAAGCGCTCAAGGTTGTCTCCGCTTCCCCGCAGTGGAAGCCGGGCGTCAACGCCGACGGCAAAGCCGTTCCGGTGGTCTTCACCTTCCCGGTTGTCTTTCAACTGAAGTAAATGAAAAAGGCGCTCCTTGTCCTGCTATGGATGATGGTCTGCGTTTCGATGGGGGCGCAGACCATGACCCATCGGGATACCGTCCTCACGCAGGCGCGGTACCTGAAGAGCATTTACCGGACCGACGACGCGATCGCGCTGCTGTCGGAGCTGGTGGTGCCGGAAGCGATGGACGAGGGGGTGCTGGCGGAACTGGCGGACTGCCATTTCCAGAGCGGGGCCTATGAGGATGCGGCAGGATCGTACTTTATGCTCTCGTCCTTTTCCCCGCGCAACATCCTCTACAAGATCCGGCTGATGCAGGCTTTCTACCGGCTCCGGGATTATCCGATGAGCATCCAGGCCGGGGAGGGGGTGATGCAGCTGGACTCCATTCCCGCGGTGGTCAGCTTCGTGGGCGATGCCTTCCAGCAGATGGAGCAGGCCGACTCGGCCCTCTGGTATTACCGCAAAGCGCTGGAGCTGAAGCCGATGAATCCGTCGGTGGTGACGAAAGCAGCCAATATCCTGCTCCAGAAAGAGGATTACGACGGCGCGCTCGCTGTCACCGACCCGTACCTGGCGGAGGACCCGGACAATCCTTCGGTCGCCCCGCTGAAGGGCGTGGCCCTGTATCGCAAGGGGAATTATGAACCGGCGATCCAGGTCTTCGAACGCCAGAAAGAGGTCGGGAACGACACCTACCCCATCCATTATTACCTGGGACAGTGCTACTGGCGTACCAAAGTTCTCTACCGGGCCGAGCAGGAATTCAAGACCGCCTGGCAGATGGACTCCACCGACGTGAATCTGGCGTTCTCCATCGCCTCCCTCTATGTGAGTTCTACTCCTTCGACAAGGTCGTGAAGCCCTGGCTGGACAAGACGCTGGAGATGCTGGAGCCCGACCATGCCTTCCTGTCACGCGTCCATCAGCAGTATGGCCTCGGCTATTACCGGAGCCTGGCGGCCTGGGACCAGGCCATCGCGCATTACAAGGAAGCCTACCGCTACAATCCCAATTTCATTTCCGCCCTGTCCACCGTCGCCTACTGCTACCAGATGAAAAAAGAATACAAGCAGGCGGCGGAGTGGTATGAGAAGTACCTGAAGGTCGCGCGCCCCGGTTCCAGCGGCTATGAGTTCGCGACCGAGAACCTCCAATACGTCAAGGGCGAGCTGTTTATGGAAGAGCCCTAGTCCTTCGGATAGGAGAAGCGGCGGATGAAGCGTCCCATTTCGTGGTAGACGTCGAATTCCGTGTCGGCCCAGCTGTGGCCGCCGCCGTCGACCTCGTAGAGCCAGACTTCGCACGAGGGTCCCTGCCCGTTCCGGGCAGGGACTCCGCCGTAATAGCGGTGGCGCGTGACGCGCTTGCCGCCGGCGGTCGCGTCCGTGC
>LUZF01000075.1 GCA_001602865.1 Bacteroidales bacterium Bact_14 | reverse complement strand
CAGGAAGCCGCGCCCGCCCCGCAGGAGGCAGCGCCCGCGACTCGCGAGGAGCGCCACGCCCCCGCGGCGGTGCCGCAGCTCCTGGAGCAGTCCTACGCCGAGTTCGCGGAGCCTGCGAAGGACGCCCGCCGGGCCAGCCTGGACCTGAAGGGAATCCTGGGCAGCAACGACAAGGTCAACAGCACCTTCAACCCGTTCAACGGCTATTACGCCGCCCCCGGCACGACGATCGCCAAGAAGGGCGTCTACGAGAGCAGCGAGTCCGCGTTCGGCATCCCGTTCTCCGTGGGCGTCGGTTTCCGGATTCCGATTGCCGGCAGGCTTTCCCTCGGCACGGGCCTCGACTATTCCCTCCTGACGCGGACCTTTACCGGTTCCTATGTGGATGACGCCGGCGTGGCGACCCACGGCCTGGAATTCGTCAACAGCCTGAGCTACATCGGCATCCCGGTGAACCTGTACTACGACCTGGTCCAGTCCGGCAGCTTCCGCCTGTACGGTTTCGCCGGCGGCGAGGTGGAGAAGGGTATTTCGAACAGCTTCCGCGCGCGCAGCAAGGGCATCCTCTACAAGGAGTCCGTTCCGGGCCTGCAGTGGTCCGCCGGCGCGGGTCTCGGCCTCCAGTATATGCTTACGGACCGGATCGGCCTGTTCTTCGACCCGAGTGCGCGTTATTACTTCGATTCCGGCCAGCCGAACAGCGTCCGGACCCAGAAGCCGTTCCTGTTCAACTTCGAGGCAGGCTTCCGCTTCGACCTGTAAAAACGGAAAAAACCGAAAGAAACTTATATTTGTGACGAAAGCCCCGGGATTATTCCCGGGGTTTTGCGTTATTGCAAAAAAAACTTGAACTATGAAAACATTCTGGATGATTGCAGCCGTCTGCTGCACGGCGGCCCTGGGCTGCCAGCCTTTGGGCGTCGAAAACCGCCGGGGCAATACGCGCCCGGAGGCGGTGGATTCGCTGGACGCGCCTTTGCAGAAAGGCATTTACGTCTCCGCGTTGGAGACCGTGGACTCAACCTGTTATATCTGTCTGTTCCGGGATTTCGAAGAAGTCCTGCGCATTCCCGTCGGGCCCGGAGATGAAGTCAGCCCGGATGGGGATATGCACCACATCTGCGGCGGGAACCTGTATACGGAATACGTCACGCGGACGGAGACCGTGATCAAGAAGAACGGGAAGGATTTTCTCCGCTATCCCGGCCGGGAGGTGCTCCGGGGAATCCTGGCCGACGGGGACCAGCTGTACACCCTGGGACAGAACCGTTCCGGGGAAGGATTCGCCTTCCGGCGGAACGGGACTATCCTCTTCAGCAGCGAGACCGGCCGGATCTGGGGCGACCTGCTCGATCCTTCAACTGCGCCGACGGGTGCGCTGTACCTGGACCGGCATCTGATGAGTTTCTGCTACTACACGGTCGAGAACGATTCCAGGCAATGGTATGTCGTCCAGGACGGGAGCCGGACCGGGGTGCGCGTCCCGTCGGACGTCACGGAAGTCTTCGACCTGAAGGTGATGGACAACCGCCTCTGTATGGTCGTGCGCAAAGGATTCACGACCGCGCCCGTCCTGCTGGTGGACGAGGAGGAGTACGACCTGCACGATGCCGCCCTGCCCGTCGGCAGGGACTTCCGGCTTGCGCGCGTCGGGAACGACATCGCCTTCTACGGATCCCTGTACGATCCCAGGCGTAAGGAATATATGACCGGGATGTGGACGCGGAACGGACTGGAGCAGACCTTCCCCGGAAAGAACGACCTGGTCTATGAAGACGGCGGCTTCCTCGCCTATATCGGATTCGACGACGCGGGGCAGGTTACGCTGTCCTCCCCCTGGGCCGGGACGATGGGACTGGAAGGCGTCTTCCGCTATCCCACGTGCCGGCAGGGTTGCTTCGCGGACGGGCGCTTCCTATTTGCAGGAACGCCCCGGGATTCCGGGGCGTCTCCACTGGTCTGGAACGACGGGGCCGTGACGAAAATGGCCCCGGGGCTGATCCTGACCGGAATCAGCCTGGATTATTAATTGAGTTTCCCCATCGCGGAGGCTACCTCTTCGTCCCCCTCGATCTTGAAAATCATGAATTCCTGGTTTTCGGCCGTGAACGGGGTCCAGACTTCGGGGCCCTTGCCGTTCGGGTCGCCGTATTTGGCGAAGTTGGTCCAGCAGGTGATCATATCCTCTGCGAGCTCGTAGTCCGCTTCGACGAACGGACGCCAGCAGAAGCGCAGGCTCTTGAACATATACCAGAGCTCCGAGGAGTGGAAGGCACCGACGAGCACGCCGGCCCGGCCGTCGGTCGGGAGCGGACGGGCGAACTGGTAGGCGTAGGCCTTGCCGCCGCGCTTCTCACGCTCGAGGCAGAAGGTATCGATGCCGCGGGCGAGGCCACCCATATCGTTCAGGGTGCCGCCGATCATATACGGGACGTCGGAAATGCGGCCGCCGAGCGCCGCCTCGGAGAAGGTCTCCGGGAGGGCCCATCCGTCGAGGACCGGGGAGGTTGAAATACGGAGGGTCCGGTCTTCGGTCGCCGTGTAGTAGCGGTTCACGAGGTTGAAGACATCGCTCGTGGTCGCTGCGCGCATGCCGTCAAGGGTGTCATACCCGGCCCAGTCCATCAGCTTTTTGCCGTTTTCCTGGATCTGTTCGAGCTTCTGGTAGACGCGGTCGCTGATGCCGCCGCCGCTCTGGATGATGGCCTTATTGACCAGGTCGCGGGACAGTGGGGAGGTCACGAGGGTCTGGACGCTCATCGCGCCGGCGCTCTGGCCCATAATGGTGACGTTGTCCGGATCGCCGCCGAACTGGGCGATGTTGCGCTTCACCCATTTCAGGGCTGCAATCTGGTCCAGCATGCCGTAATTCCCGGACACGCCGTGCCCGCTTTCGGCGGAAAGCAGCGGGTGCGTGAAGAAGCCGAAGATGCCGAGGCGGTAGTTGAAGGTCACGAGAATGCCGCCGTGCTTCGCCCATTCTTCGCCGTCCATTTCAGGCTCGGAGCCCCAGCCGGCGGTATAGCCGCCGCCGTGGATCCAGAGGGTCACGGGGAGTTTCTTGCCCTTCTTGCCCGCAGCGGGGGTCCAAATGTTGAGGTAGAGGCAGTCCTCGCTGAATTCCGGGTCGCCGTCGTAGAAGAATTCCGGGGTATAGCCGCCCGGGGTATGCTTCGCCTGGACGGCAGGCGCGCCGAAGGTGTCGGCGACCTTCACGCCCTTCCAGGGAATCACGGGACGCGGCTCCCGCCAGCGGAACTCGCCCACAGGCGGAGCGGCGTAAGGGATGCCCTTGTAAACGACGACGCCCGGCGTCCGGGTCTCGACGCCCTGGATCTGGCCGCCCTCGATCGTGAGGACCGGATTCTTTTTTGCGCAGCCGACGGCAAGCAGGGCCGCGGCGAGCAGGAGGAGAAGATGGATTCGTTTCATTGTATCTGTTTTTGGTAATTCCGCGTCAGTCTTACAAGATAACAATATTTTCCGGTTGATTTGCATATCTTTGCATCCGGAATGGAACATTGCATCAGAATCAGCTCGCTGGAAGGCATCGACGAAGCCGCCGCCCGTTTCCTCGCGGAGATCGGGGACCGGCGGATCGTCGCATTCTACGCCCCGATGGGCGCGGGGAAGACGACGTTCACGACGGCCGTCTGCCGCGCGCTCGGCGTGCGGGAAGACGCTGTCAGCTCTCCGACGTTCTCCATCGTGAACGAGTACCGGACCGCGACCGGAGAATCGGTCTTCCATTTTGATTTCTACCGGATTGAGAAAATCGAAGAAGCCCTGGACATCGGCTTCTACGACTACATCGACAGCGGGGCGCTCTGCCTGATGGAATGGCCCGAGAACATCGAGGACATCCTTCCCGAAGAGACGCTGAAGGTCCGCATCTCCGTCGCGCCCGACGGCACCCGCACCCTTTCCTGGGAAGATTAGAGGTTGTTCTTGATGATCTGGAGGTGCGTGCGGTAGTTCCCCTTGAGCCGCTCCACCGCCTGCTCGAAGGTCAGCCTTTCATCCCCGTTGATGATCTGGCCGCCGTTCATATTGGCGTCTCCCGCCGGATTCCACATCGCAAAATTCAGTTTGGCCGATTCGGTCAGCAGCTGCTTGCACTCGTCCATATAGTCGGGAATGGTCTCCAGCTGCGGCAGCAGCTCGTCGAAGCGCGCCCGGACGCGCGCCTTGAAGTCCGGATCCTCGAACAGCCGCGCATACCAGATGGCCTTTCCGTTCACCAGGCCATAGTTTCCGCCCGAAGTATAGAAGGACAGGATGCCCCAGTCGAAGTCCCAGCAGGGGCCGGCGGTCAGTTTGCCGTCCTTGTCCTTGTGCATGAAGACGCTGCCCGGATTCCCCAGTTCGTGGTTGCACATCACTTCGAACACGATCCAGTAATCGATGAAGGAATCCACGTCGAGGTACTTGGCGTATCCCTTTTCCGGATCCTTGAAATCCGGGCCGTAAATCGCCCCGGCGACTTCGGAGATATAGCCCTTGATATAGTCCTTCTGGGCCGGGGTCAGGTCTTCCGGTTCCGGATATTTGACGGCAAACGGGATTCCGTCTTTGAACTGGACGCACTTCCCGTGTTTGTCCATCCACTGGAAATCGTTGTCATAATGGAAGTCCAGCTCCAGCAGGTACCCTTCCTCGCCGATATCCACGCGGTGGTTGTCCACGCGGACCTGCTCGATCAGCAGGTAGCTTCCCATATGCCTGCCATTGAGCACCAGCTCCACCGGCTGGCAGCCCGGCGTCCAGGCGAGCGAGGTCATCGAGGACACCTTCATCGACACGAGGTTGCGCATCAGCGTGCGGTCCATGAAATTCGCCAGGAGCACCCAGCGCTTGTGTTTGTGCATCCCGAAGATCTTCGCCTTCTCATCCAGCTTCAACAGGTACGGCTTCTTGGGCCAGGACCAGGTCGTGTTGCCACGGCCGCGGATGGAGCAGGAGACTTCCTCGAGCCCCTCCAGCGTCTCCGTTCCCGCAATGGACACCGTCGCCGGAACGAAGTTTTCCTTGGACTGGATCGAGACGCCGTTCTGCGTATTCACATACACGATCGGCAGGCCCGTGATGATTTTGCCGGCATTCGGGTCCTCCGCCTCCGAACGGACGCGGATGGAAAGCGAATTCTTCCGATAATCCCCATCCAGGATGGACAGGAACACGTCCTGCTGGTAGATTTTCGCCGTTCCGTTGTCTTTCAGCGTGGCCTGGTAGGCCCCTTCTTCCGCGCCGCGTTCCACCTTCACCAGGGAGAACTCCGCGGGCTTCGACCCGTCGGTGCAGATCAGCTCGATCTGACAGCGCGAAGAATTGAGATTGTATTCGAAGGAAAAACCCGGATCCACCACCGAGAAAGACAACGTCTTGCTCCCCCCTTCGGGAAGGATCACGTTCGTTTCAGCGACGACGACGGCTTTCAGGTACACCTCCGGCTCCGGCGCGGGCTCAGGCTCCGCGGGCTTGCAGGCCGCCAGCGCCAGAAACCCGAGAACCAGCACGAAGAGGCTGTGGGGAAATACGCGTCGCATATCGCAAAGATATGCATTAATTCAATAATCGAAAAGGTCGCGGCGGTCCAGGAAGCGGTAGCCGGCCGCCTCCAGCAGGTCCGCCGATACGATGTCGCGCCCGCCGGCAAGGTCGGCGATGGTCCGCGCTACCTTGATGATCCGGAAATAGGACCGCATCGAAAGGCCCAGCCGGTCGATGACCGATTCCATCGTCTTCTTGCAGTCCGGCGACAGCGGGCAGTATTTCTCCAGCATCTTGTTCGTCATCTCGGCGTTGGTATTCGCGGGCTCGCCGGCGAGGCGGTCCTGCTGCAGCAGGCGGGCGGCGCGGACCCGCGCCGCCACCTGCGCGCTCGGCTCCG
>LUZF01000074.1 GCA_001602865.1 Bacteroidales bacterium Bact_14 | reverse complement strand
TAGCTGTCGATCGAGACCGCGGGGTAGCGGTCTCGGTCGGCGGCGATCCGCCGCAGGACGGGCTCCAGCCGCCGCCACTCCTCCTCGACGCCGACGGGCTCCGAGCCCGGGCGGGTCGAGCAGGCCCCGATGTCGACGATGTCGGCGCCGGCGTCCAGGATGCCCAGGTCGCCGCGGCCGGCCGCGTGGAAGGAGTCCGGCGTCAGATTCAGGATGCCCATGATTCTCATAGTGCAAAAATATGCAAATCCCGGAATTTATTCCTAATTTAGCAGAAATTCAGAACAAAGATGCTGGTCGTATTGGAAGGATTGGACGGGGCGGGCAAATCCACCCAGGTCGCGCGCCTGAAAGCGTATCTGGAAAGTGTCTGCGGGACGCTGGAGTACATCCATTTCCCCCGCTACGACGCGCCCGTGTACGGGGAACTGATTTCGAAGTTCCTGCGCGGCGGCTTCGGCGCCATCGACAAGGTCCACCCCCAGCTGGTCGCCCTCCTCTTCGCGGAGGACCGCCACGCCGCCGGCCCCCGGATCCGCTCGGTGCTGGAAGCGGGCGGGACCGTGCTCCTCGACCGCTATGTCTATTCCAACATCGCCTACCAGTGTGCGAAGCTCCCCGACGAAACGCAGGCGGAGGAGCTCCGGGAATGGATCAACGAGACCGAATACGGCCTCTTCAACCTGCCCAGACCGGATATCAACATCTTCCTCGACGTCCCGATCGGCTTCGTGGAGCGCAGCCTCCACGGCAACCGGAGGGGCGACGACCGCGCCTACCTTGAAGGCCGCCAGGACATCCACGAGGCCGACATCGAGTTCCAGAAGCGCGTGCGGCGCATCTACCTGCGCCAGGCCGCCCTGGACCCGGATTTCGTCGTCGTGGACTGCAGCGACGCGGAAGGCTGGATGCTGCCGCCGGACGAGATTTTTGCCAAAGTCAAAGACGTGATCGATGAGAGCACCCTATAACATCCACAGAATCTGCGCCTTCCTCGTTGGGATCGTGCTTTTCGCCGCCGGAATGCTGAAGCTGATGGACCCGGTCGGCGCCGGCCTGGTCTTCACGGACTACTGCAAGTTCTTCGGCCTGCGCTGGCTCATCCCCGCCGCGAAGGTAATCGCGACCGGGCTCGCCCTGTTCGAGACGGTGCTGGGTTGCGCGCTGATTTCCGGGGTGTTCCCCAGGCTGACGGCCATCCTGACGAGCGCGACGCTCGGCCTCTTTACGCTCCTGACCGTCGTGCTCGTGATTTTCAATCCGGAGATGGACTGCGGCTGCTTCGGCGAAATCGTCCACTTGACCCACGCCCAGAGCCTCCTGAAGAACATCGTCCTCTGCCTGCTGACGGCGGTCGCCTTCCTGCCGGCGAAGGATTACAACGAGCCGCGTCCCGGCAAGTACGCCGCCTTCGCGATCGCGATCCTGTCGGCGGTCCTGTTTATGAACCATTCCTGGCAGCGGACGCCGGCGGTGGAATTCACGGCCTTCCGGCCGGGTTCCCTGCTCCAGGCGGCCGCGGGCGTCGACGCCGGCCTGCGCCTGCATACCTATTTCATCTATGAGAAGGATGGCGAGGAAGGGGCCTTCGACCTCGAAAAGCTGCCGGATTCGACCTGGACCTTCGTGCGCACCGAGGAACTGGCCGTCGAGAGCGGCCGCGGCCGGCAGATTCCGGTCCTGTCCATCAGCGACGCGGAAGGGGAGTACTGCGACGAGCGGGCCGCCGTCGGCGAAGTGATGACGCTGTCCGCCTATGCGCCGGAGAAGCTCAAGCAGGAAGAATGGCTGACACTCGCGACCGCGATGCAGATCCTGGAGGCGGAGGGCTTCGACCCGCTGCTCCTCGTCCCGTCGCGCGACGCCGTGCCCGCGTACCTCGCGGATGAGGCCCTGACGGCGGACTACAAGACCCTGGTTACCCTGAACCGCGCGAACGGCGGTTATACCTATATTTCCGACGGGGAGATCATCCGCAAGTGGTCCCTTTCGCATGCGCCGAGCCCGGAGGACCTCCAGGCGATGAAGGCGAAGCACCCGGAGGAGGTGATGATGAGTTCCAGCTCCCGCGGTCGGTTGACCTTCCAGGCCATCCTGCTCTATTCGCTGGCGCTGATGGTGCTGCTCTAGTCTTTCTGGAAGACGATGGCCAGGATGGCGCAGAGGCCCATCACGAAGGGGTAATACAGGAAAGGAATGATGGCGGCGGGGGAGAGTCCCGTCAGTCCGGCAGCCATCAGCAATTGCGCTCCGTACGGGAGCATTCCCTGGATCAGGCAGGAAAACGTATCGAGGATGCTCGCGGTCTTCCGCGGGTCCACGCGGTAGCGGTCGGCCAGCTCGCGCGCGATGCCGCCGGTCGTGATGATGGCGATCGTGTTGTTGGCCGTGCAGACGTTGGCCAGCGAGACCAGCGCCGCGATGGTGGCCTTGGCGCCGCGCTTGCTGCTGATGTGGCGCGTCAGGGACGTGATGATGAGGTCCAGGCCGCCGCCGGCGCGGATCATCTCGAGCAGGCCGCCCGCGAGCAGGGTCACGATGATGAGGTCGCTCATCCCCGCGATGCCCTTGCCTGCCGATTCCAACCATCCGACCCAACTGAAATCGCCCGCGACGAAGCCGATCACGGCGTTCGCGAGGATGCCCAGCGACAGGACCAGCGTCACGTTGCGGCCCAGCAGGGCCAGCACGATGATGAGCAGGTAGGGGAGGATCTTGACCCAGTTGACGGCCGCGGGCGCGTCGAAATCGGCCACGCTGCGGCCCTGGAACAGGTAAATGGCAGTCACGACGACCACGGCGGGGGCGATGATGCGCAGGTTCGTGCGGAACTTGTCGCGCATCTCGCAGCCGGCGGCGCGCGTCGCCGCGATGGTCGTGTCGGAGATGAAGGAGAGGTTGTCGCCGAAGAAGGCGCCGCCGACGATGATGGCGGCCATATAGGCGGGCGCGACGCCGCTGGCCTGGGCAAGTCCCGCGCCGATGGGTACCAGCGCGACGATGGTGCCGACGCTCGTGCCGACGGCCATCGAGATGAAGCAGGCGGTCAGGAACATCCCCGCAAACATCATCCCCGGGGGCACGATGCCCAGCGTGAGGGCCACGGTGGCATCAATGGCACCGATGTCTTTCGCCGTCCCGGCGAAGGCGCCGGCCAGCAGGAAAATCCAGATCATCAGGAGTACGTTGGGGTGGCCGGCGCCGCGCGAGAAGGTCTCGATGCGCTCCGCCAGCGGGCCCGGGGCGATGATGACGGCCCAGACACAGGCCAGCAGGAACACGGCCGCGATGGGTACGCGGTAGAAGTCCCCCGCGACGAGCGAGGAGACGAGGTATGCTACCAGGAAGACCGCGAGGGGGCTCAGCGCTGCGATTCCACTGCCAACTTTTGTCCGCATGCCGCAAATTTAGTATATTTGTTCTGTGGATACAACTGCCATTCTCGCAATCATCGGGGTTTACTTCCTCCTCGTTTTCCTGGTCAGCTGGCTGACGTCCCGGCGCGGGGCGAGCAGCGCTGAATTCTTCCGGGGCGACAGGAAATCGCCCTGGTATGTGGTTTCCATTTCCATGATAGGAACGTCTATTTCCGGGGTGACGTTCATTTCCGTGCCGGGGATGGTGCAGGCGTCGGCGTTCTCGTATATGCAGATGGTGCTGGGGTTCGTGGTGGGCTATGCCGTCGTCGCGTACCTGATGCTGCCGCTCTATTACAGGCTGAACCTGAAGAGCATCTACGGCTGGCTGGAACAGCGCTTCGGGCTCGCGGGCTACCGGACCGGGGCGGCGTTCTTCCTGGTGTCGAAGGTGCTGGGATGCGGGGTGCGGATGTACCTGACCGCCATCGTGTTGCAGCTGGTGCTGTTCGCGCCGCTGGGGATTCCGTTCTGGGTCAACGTGGTCGTGACGATGCTCATCGTATGGCTGTACACGCACCGGGGCGGGGTGAAGACGCTCGTATGGACGGACCTGCTGCAGACGCTGTCGATGCTGGGGGCTGTGGTGCTGTGCATCGTGTTCGTGGCCCGCGCGATGGGGCTGGATTTTTCGGCGATGGTCGCGACGGTGGCGAAGAGTCCGCAGGCGCGGATCTGGTATTTCGACGACGTGAACGACACGCGCTTTTTCTGGAAGCAGTTCCTCGCGGGGGTGTTTACCGTGATGGCGATGACGGGGCTGGACCAGGACATGATGCAGAAGAACCTGTCCTGCAAGAACTTGCGGGAGGCGAAAAAGAATATGATTACCTACGGGACGATGTTCGTGCCGGTGAACCTGCTCTTCCTCGCGCTGGGCGTGCTGCTATATGCGTTCGCAGGGACGCAGGGGTTGAGCGTCGCGAAGCCGGATGACCTGTTCCCGGCGGTCGCGTGCTTCGCGGGGCTGCCCGCCGCGCTGACCGTGTTCTTCGTGCTGGGGCTGGTGTCCGCGGCGTTCAGCAGCGCCGGCTCCGCGCTGACGGCGCTGACGACTTCCTTTACCGTGGACATCCTGCGGAGCGACCGCAGGCAGGACGAGGCGGGGCTGCAGCGGGTCCGCCGGCGGGTCCACGCCGGGAACGCCGTGCTCCTCGCGGGGGTGATCCTGCTGTTCCAGGTGATCGGGAATGGGAGCGTGATCAACGCCGTGTACACGGTCGCGAGCTATACCTACGGCCCGCTGCTGGGCCTCTTCTGCTTCGGGATGCTGTCGAAGCGGCGGGTGCGGGACCGCTGGATTCCGCCGGTCTGCGTGCTTTCGCCGCTGGTCTGCGTGGTCCTTGCGCGCAACAGCGAAGCCTGGTTCGGCGGCTACCGTTTCGGCTTCGAGCTGCTCCTCGTGAATGCCCTGATCACGATGCTCGGATTGTTTGCTTTTTCCTTATCTTTGTCAGAGAAGACACATAATTAAAGACACGATATGAAACGGATTCTCGTTATCCTGGCGCTGGCGCTGCTGGCCGTGCAGTGCAAGCCTTCCAAGCCGGCTGAACCGGCCCAGAACGTCATTACCGAACATCGCTCCGAGCAGATGAAGATCGGCATCGCGGGCTATTCCTACCGCAAGTACGACATCGACCAGACGCTCGAATTCCTGAAGAGCATGGACGTCAAGTACTTCTCCGTGAAGGACTGGTGGCTGCCGCTCAACTCGACCCAGGAGCAGATCGACGCGTTCAAGGCCAAATGCGCCTCCTACGGCATCCAGGGCTATATCCTGGGTCCGATTTATATGCGCAGCCAGGAGGAGGTCGACAGGACTTTCGCCTATGTCGCCCGCTACGGCTCGGATATGTTCATCGGCGTGCCGAACTATGAGCTGCTGGACTACGTGATCGCCAAGGTCAAGGAGACCGGCATCCGCGTCGCGATCCATACCCACGGCCCGGACGGCGCCGCGTTCCCGGACATCCGTACCATCGTCGAGATGGTCAAGGACCCGTCGCTGGGCGTCGGCTGCTGCATGGACCTGGGCCACACCTTCCGCTATGGCTGGGATGTCGCGCAGGACATCGTGACGTACAAGGACTGGATCTGGGACATCCACATCAAGGATGAGACCGCCCCGTCGAAGGAGGGCCAGACCTGGGAGATGGGCCGCGGCCAGATGAACCTGCCCGCCATCGTGAAGGCGCTCCGGGAGATCGATTACCAGGGCGTGGTCTCGATCGAGTTCGAGAAGAACGGCGACAACCCCCACCCGGGAATCGCCGAATCCGTCGGCTATCTGCGCGGCGTTTGCGACGCATTGGACTAACCTGATAATACATTCAAGATGAAATACTTCCACCAACTGACCTGTGCGGTGGCGCTGGCGCTTTGCCTGAATGCCTCCGCGTGGGCCCGGACGGCCGTCACCGGCCTGCGGGTCGCCCATTCCGAGAATCCGGTCGCCGTTGAGGACGCCCACCCGCTGCTGGGCTGGCGGATGGAGTCCGACGAGCGCGGCGCCTGCCAGACGGCCTACCGCATCCGCGTCGTCCGCGAGAGCGACGGCAGCGAGCTTTGGGATACGGGCAGGGTCCTTTCGGCCCGGTCCGTCGACATTCCGTACCAGGGCGTCGCCCTGCAGCCGGACAAGGGTTACCGGGTCTACCTCCAGGTCTGGGACAACCACGACGCCGTCCACGAGGCGCAGACGCGTTTCGAGACCGGCCTGATGAGTACGAAGGAATCCGCCTGGCAGGGCGCCGGCTGGATCGGCGCGACGGAGAACCGGCTCGACGCCGCCTCCCTGAACCTCTTTGAGATCCGGACGGACTTCCGGCTGAAGAAGGGCCGCGTCGCCTCGCTGATTCTCGGCGCGGACGATTTCCGCCTCCGGAACGCCTTCCTGAACGACCGGGGCGTCGCTTCGGCGGAGAACTATGTCCAGGTGGATGTGGACCTGAGCGGCGTCGGGACGCCGCGGGGCGCGGAGCTGCGCATCATCCGCGTCGGGTACGACCGCGGCGACAGCGCGGCGCAGCCGCTCTTCGCCGTCAATGCCGAGAACTATCCGGAGACCAATATCAACCAGATCTTTACGCCGGAAAATGCGGGCAAGCCCCACGAAATCCGCATCGCGGTCGAAGTCAGCAACCTGAGCGTCACGATCGACGGGACGCCGCTGACGGGCCCGGTCGCCCGGGGCGGCTTCGGCCGCGCCCCGGCGGGCCCCC
>LUZF01000073.1 GCA_001602865.1 Bacteroidales bacterium Bact_14 | reverse complement strand
GGGTCCAGTGGAGCGGGACGGGGACGACGAGGTCGACGTCGGGGAAGAGCCCGCCCTCCCGGAGGCGCGAAGCAAGCATTTCGGCGAAATAGCGCCCTGCAGCGCGTCCGTACTCGTATTTCAGGTGCTGGGTGATGCGCTCATAGCCGGAGCCGCTGCGGTAGAAGAACAGCGCCGCGGCCCGCCCCTCGAGGAAGCGGACGGACATCGGATTGTCCGGAAAGGTCCAGTAGTATGTCAGGGGAAGGTCCGCCAGGCAGGCGAGGCAGCAGTGGCGCTCCCTGATGTTCAGCCTTTCCCCGCACACGATACATCGCCTCGGCAGCATCAGGTCCAGCAGCGCCCGGAACGCATCCATCAGCAGGCCATCGCGCCGCAGCAATGGATGACCTGGCCGCTGACGTAGGAGGAAAGGTCGCTGGCGAGGAACAGCGCGACCTTGGCAACCTCTTCGACCGTCCCCCCGCGCCGCAGCGGAATCGTCTGGATCCAGGCGTTGCGCTGGTCTTCGGGGATGGCGTCGGTCATTTCGGAGATGATGAACCCGGGGGCGATGGCGTTGGCACGGATCCCGCGGGGCCCCATTTCCTTGGCGATGGACTTGGTCAGGCCGATGAGGCCGGCCTTCGAGGCGGCGTAGTTGGCCTGGCCCGCGTTGCCGCTGACGCCGACGACGGAAGACATACTGATGATGCTGCCGCCGCGCTGGCGCGCCATCGCGGGAAGGAGGGCGTGGATGTGGTTGTACGCGGATTTGAGGTTGACGGTGATGACCTTGTCCCACTGGTCCTCGTCCATCCGGAGCATCAGGCCGTCGCGGGTGATGCCGGCGTTGTTGACGAGGATGTCGACGCGGCCGAATTCCGCGAGGATGGCCTCGACGGTGCGGTGGACGTCGTCGAAATCGGCCGCGTTCGAGGCATAGGCCTTCACGCGGGTGCCGAAAGCGGCGATTTCGCGCTCCGTCTGCAGCGTGGTTTCATCCAGGGCGAGGTCGGTGATGGCGACGTTCGCGCCTTCCTGCGCGAAGAGGAGGGCGACGGCCTTGCCGATGCCCCGCGCCGCGCCCGTCACCAGGGCGGTTTTTCCTTCAAGAAGTCCCATCGCTATGCGTTTTTATCCTGATCCATCGCGGCTTCGACGTCGTCCGGCGCAATCGGGAGGCGCTGCGGGCCGAGGCGGCGCGCGCCGCCTTCCACGACGAGGACGTCGTCCTCGAGGCGGATGCCGCCGAAGTCATAATAACCTTCGAGTTTGTCGTAGCGGATGCAGCCCTTGCCGAGGCCCTGCTCCTTCCACTGCGCGATGAGCGCCGGGATGAAGTAGATGCCGGGCTCGTCCGTAATCACGTTGCCGGGGACGAGGCGGCGGGCCATCCGGAGGCTGCCGAGCCCCAGCTGCGGCGAGCGGCGCTGGTCGTCGTCGTAGCCGACGAGGTTCTCGCCGAGGTCCTCCATATCGTGGACGTCCAGGCCCATGTTGTGGCCGAGGCCGTGGGGCATAAAGAGGCCGGCGATGCCGTCCGCGGCCATCTCGGCCGGGTCGCCGCTGACCAGGCCGACGTCGCAGAGGCGCGCGAGCATATGCCGCGCGACTGCGAGGTGGACCTCGCGGTAGGGCGTACCGGGCCTGATCAGTGAGAATGCAAGTTCATTGCATTCGTAGACAATCTGGTAGATATCCCGCTGCTTGGAGGTGTACTTGCCGCCGGTCGGGTAGGTGCGGGTGAAGTCGGAGGCGTAGTGCATGTTGTTTTCCGCGCCCGCGTCGATGACCATCAGCTTTCCGGGCTCGATCGTGCAGCCGTGGGAATGGTTGTGGAAGATCTCGCCGTGCTGGGTCAGGATGGTTGCGAAGGAGACGCCCCAGCCCTTGGCGAGGGTCGCGCCTTCCATCGCGCCGACGATCTCCTGCTCGATGCGGCCGGGACGGATGCCCTTGCGGGCGGTCGTGTGCATCTCGTAGCCGAGGGCGCAGGCGTCGTCGAGCTGCGCGATCTCGCAGGGCTCCTTGATGAGGCGCATCGCCACGACGGCCTTCACCAGCGGCGTCGAGGCCTTGGCGCAGCCGGCCTTGCCCGCGGAGAAGGTCTCCTCCGGCGCGAGGCCGAGCAGACGGGAAAGGGTCAGCGTGGTGGCATACCGCGACGCGGGGATGAAGTGGACCGGGCGGCCGGCGGCGCGCGCCTCCCGGACGGCCTGCTCCAGCGCCGCGTACGGGGCGCTGTGGCTGATGCCGACGCCGGCGG
>LUZF01000072.1 GCA_001602865.1 Bacteroidales bacterium Bact_14 | reverse complement strand
GCATGAATATTTCGCCACCAGGCGGATTTTACACCATGAGACGACTTGCCACGATTCTTTTGCTGCTGCTGTCAGCCGGCCTGCAGGCCCAGTCTTTTTCCTTTGGAAACGAGACGCTGACCTATTCCATCCGACACAACCTGTTCCCGGGCAACATCGGCACGATGACCTACCAGACCGTTGACGCCGGCGCCAACTGGCAGGTTGACGCCACGCTCAACGCTTCCGTTGGCGGTTTTTATACGCTCGACTGCAGCTACGGCTCCGTCTTCCGGAAAGACGCGGCGCTGACACCTGTCTCGGCCACCCGCAGCCAGACCGAAAAGAAGTACTGGGCCAAGGGCCTCTATGAATGGCTGGCACCCGGCGAGGTGCACATGGACATCACCAAAAGTTCCCGCCCGCACCGCGACGAGGTCCTGTCCTGGGAAGGGACGGTGCGCGACCTGCTCGGCATGATCTGGTGGCTCCGCACCCTCGATTACGACCAGGCGTCGCTCGAGACCGGTCCGAACGCCCTGCTGATCGACCACGACGCGCTGCCGGTGACGATTGCCTCCTACAAGAAAAAGAATATCAAGCATAAAGGACAGTCCGTCCCCGTCATCGAAGTCACCCTCTCCCAGGAAGGCAAGGAAGCCCTGCACCTGACCCTCTCCGACGATGAGATCCGCCAGCCCCTGCGCTTCTCCATCGGCCTGCCGTTCGGGACGATCAAAGGCACTCTCAAATAAACAAATAAAACCATGCATCTCTCCCCTGTCGCCCGTATCCCCTTCCTCCTCCGCGCCCAGAAGCTGGAGCGGGAGGCGCTGCAGGGAGATGTGCAGCAGCGGGAGGTGCTGGCGTGGCTGCTGCGGACGGCGCAGGGAACAGCGTACGGAAAGGCGCACGGCTTTGCCGGAATCCGCGATTACGACGCTTTCGCCCGGCAGGTACCGGTCAACAGCTATGAGAACCTGCGGGATGACATCGACCGCATGCGCCACGGAGAGAAGGACCTGCTCTGGCCCGGCCGGATCCGCTGGTTCGCCAAATCCTCCGGCACGACCGGCGACAAATCGAAATTCATCCCGGTCAGCCCGGCAGGGCTGCACGACACCCACTATCGCGGCGGCTTCGACACGGTGGCTTTCTACTTGAAAAACCATCCGGAAAGCCGGTTTTTCGACGGCAAGGGCCTCATCCTGGGCGGCAGCCATGCGCCCAACTACAATGAGAAGCACAGCCTGGTGGGCGACCTGAGCGCCATCCTGATCGAGAACATCAACCCGGTCGCCAACCTGTTCCGCGTGCCGGGCAAAGAGACAGCCCTGCTCGCCGACTTCGAAATCAAACGCGACCGGATTGCCCGGGAGACCCTGCACCAGAACATCACCAGTCTCAGCGGTGTCCCTTCCTGGATGCTTTCGGTGCTGCACCGGGTGCTCGAACTGTCCGGCAAAGACAAGATCGACGAAGTGTGGCCCAACCTGGAAGTCTTCATGCACGGCGGCGTGGCCTTCACCCCCTACCGCAAGCAATACGAGCACATCATCACCCTGCCGGGCATGCACTATATGGAAACCTACAATGCCAGTGAAGGTTTCTTCGGCATTCAGGACGACCCGGCGGACCCGTCCCTGCGCCTGATGGTGGACTACGGTGTGTTCTATGAATTCATCCCCCTCGATGAACTGGACAGCGCGCATCCGCAGGCCGTCCCCGTCTGGGGCGTGGAGACCGGCCGCAACTATGCCATGGTGATCTCCACCAGCGGCGGCCTCTGGCGCTACCTGATCGGCGACACGGTGCGCTTCACGTCCACCCGGCCGTACAAGTTCGTCATCACGGGCCGGACGAAGCACTTCATCAATGCTTTCGGCGAGGAACTCATCGTCGACAATGCCGAACAAGGCCTGGCCTGGGCCTGCCA
>LUZF01000071.1 GCA_001602865.1 Bacteroidales bacterium Bact_14 | reverse complement strand
CGGCGGACTTCGCCGTCGCGCCGGACGAGTTTCGGGCCGCGGAGCAGGCGGTCCGCCCGGAGGTGAAGGCGGCCATCGCCGCCGCCGCGGAGAACATCCGCCGCTTCCACGCCGCCCAGATGCCCGCGCGCATCGAGGTCGAGACGGCCCCGGGCGTCGTCTGCATCCAGCAGCCGGTCCCCATCGGCCGCGTCGGCCTCTATATCCCCGGCGGCACCGCTCCCCTCTTCTCGACCGTCCTGATGCTTGGCGTCCCCGCCAAGCTCGCGGGATGCCCGGAGGTCATCCTTTGCACCCCGGCCTCGAAGGAAGGAACCGTCTCCCCGGAAATCCTCTACGCGGCCGCCTGCTGCGGCATCGACCGCGTCTTCAAGATCGGCGGCGCCCAGGCCGTCGCCGCGATGGCCCTCGGCACGGAATCCGTCCCGAAAGTGGACAAGATCTTCGGCCCCGGCAACCGATACGTCACGACGGCGAAGCAGCTGCTCGGCGGCAGCGAAGTCAGCATCGATATGCCCGCAGGGCCCTCCGAGGTGATGGTCCTGGCGGACGACGCAGCCGATCCGGCGTTCGTCGCCGCGGACCTCCTCTCGCAGGCAGAGCACGGCGCCGACAGCCAGGTGATGCTCCTCTGCCGTTCCCAGGCCTTCGCGGACCGGGTGATGGAAGCGCTCGCATCCCAGGAGCAGGCCCTCGACCGCAAAAGCAGCATCGCAGGGGCCCTCGGCGCCAGCCGCATCCTGATATTCGACGCACTCGCCGATATGACGGACTTCGCCAACGCCTACGCGCCGGAGCACCTCATCATCGCCACGCAGGACCCCTGGGAGGTCTGCAAGGCCATCACCGCCGCCGGCAGCGTCTTCGTCGGGCCCTGGAGCCCGGAAAGCGCCGGCGATTACGCCTCCGGCACGAACCATACCCTCCCGACCTCCGCCTGGGCCCGTTCGTGCAGCGGCGTGAACCTCGACAGCTTTATGCGCAGGATGACCCTCCAGTCCCTTACCCGGGAAGGCCTGGCCTCCCTGCGCGACACAATCGTATCCATGGCGGAAGCGGAAGGCCTCCAGGCCCACGCCAACGCAGTAAAGATCCGGCTCGATGGAAAGGAATGAACTCGCCTCCCTGGTCCGGCCCAACATCCGGAACCTGACCCCCTACTCGACCGCGCGTGACGAGTACCGGGGCGCCCTGGGCATCTTCCTGGACGCCAACGAGTCGCCGTACGACACGGGCTGGAACCGCTACCCGGATCCCCACCAGCAGGCCCTCAAGCAGCGCATCTCCGCCATCAAGGGGGTCCCGGAAGCCTCCATCTTCGCCGGCAACGGCAGCGACGAGGCCATCGACCTCCTCTTCCGCGTCTTCTGCATTCCAGGCAGGGACAACGCCATCGCCATCACCCCCAGCTACGGGATGTACAGCGTCGCCGCCGCGACCAACGACATCGCGATGCGGGAGGTACCCCTCGGCGCGGACTTCTCCCTCCCGGTGGAAGCGCTCCTGGGCGCCGCGGACGCGGACAGCAAGCTCCTCTTCCTCTGCAGCCCCAACAACCCGACCGGCAACGCCTTCCGCCCGGAGGACATCCTCGCGCTGGCAGCCCGCTTCCGCGGCATCGTGGTACTCGACGAAGCCTACATCGACTTCAGCCGCGTGCCCAGCCTGCTCCCGGAGCTCGCCCGCCGTCCGAACCTCGTCATCCTCCAGACCCTCTCCAAGGCCTGGGGCCTGGCCGGGCTGCGCCTCGGGCTCGCCTTCGCCGACCCGTACATCATCCGCCTGATGTCGATGGTCAAGTACCCCTACAACATCAACGCAGCCACCCTCAAGCTCGCCCTCACAGCCCTGGAAGACTCTCCGGCGGCGCGGGTGGAAGCCCTCCTGGAAGAGCGTGCCCGGCTTGAAAAGACGCTCCCCGCCTTCGCCTGCGTGCGGAAAGTCTGGCCGAGCGAGGCCAACTTCCTGCTGGTCGAGGTGGATGACGCCGACGCACTCTACGCCCGGCTGCTCGCGGACGGCATCATCGTCCGCAACCGTTCCCGCGTGCGGGGTTGCGCGGGCTGCCTGCGCATCACCGTGGGCCTGAAAGAAGAAAACGACCGCCTGGTCCAATCCATCGCCGCCTATGAAAAAAGCCTTGTTCATTGACAGGGACGGCACCCTGTTGCGCGAGCCTGCCGACGAGCAGATCGACTCGCTGGAGAAAATGGAATTCGTTCCCGGCGCCATCGGCGGGATGAAGCTGCTCGCGGACCTGGATTTCGAACTGGTCCTCGCGACGAACCAGGACGGCCTGGGGACCCCGGCCTTCCCGGAGGAGACCTTCCGTCCCGCGCAGGAGAAAATGCTCGCCACGCTTGCGGGCGAAGGCGTCACCTTCGACGACATCCTGATCGACCCCCATTTCCCGGAGGACGGGGCCCTGACCCGCAAGCCCGGCACCGGGATGTTCGGCAAGTACCTGGACGGAAGCTACGACCTCGCCGCGAGCTATGTCATCGGCGACCGCGACACGGACCGGCAGCTGGCGGAGAACCTGGGCTGCCGCTTCCTGCGGATCGACGCCGGCCGCGGGCGGGAGA
>LUZF01000070.1 GCA_001602865.1 Bacteroidales bacterium Bact_14 | reverse complement strand
GAACCGTTCGAGGAGTAACCACGCACGCGGATGTTCGTTCCTTCACCCGGAGCACCGGAGTAGGAAAGGATCTGCACACCGGCGGCCTTACCCATCAGGGCCTGGCCCAGGTTCTCCGTCACGCGGCCCTCGAGCTCTTCCGTCTTGATCGAGGAAACGGCACCGGTAACGTCGGACTTTCTCTGGACCGCGTAACCGATGACGACCGTCTCTTCCACCATTTCGGTGTCTTCGAGGAGGGTCACGTTGATGACGTTCCTGCCACCCACGGCGACAGTCTCAGTCTGGTAGCCCAGGCAAGAAACCTCGAGCGTCGCGTTTGCCGGCACGTTCGCGAGTGCGTACGTACCGTCGGCCTCGGTCACGGCGCCATTGGTGGTGCCTCGCACCATCACGGCTGCACCGATTACCGGAGCTCCGCCCTGATCAGTAACTTTACCTGTGATTCTTTGCTGCGCAAATGCATTCGGAAGCATTCCGACCATCAGCAACAGCAACGTAGCTAAGTAAAATTTTTTAATCATGGTTTTTGTTTTTAAAAAATTTGGTTAGTAATGCGATAAAAACGTTTGTTCTTATTTGTTCATATCAAGTGCGAGCGACAGGGATTCTCGCGCATTTTTGAATAATCGGCCATAGAACATTGTCAAAAGGGAGACAACTGGCCCCCTTTGGGGAATAATCGGGGAAGTTTGGGGGAACAACGGCTTGCTATTTGAAGCCGGAAAGGATGTCGGAACTTACAAATAGATGCGCCTGAACCTCGTGGAAGCAGGTTTACGCATCATAATGGACCTCTCGTACAGATCATTCCTGCCCTTCGGCCGGCACAGCGAAAATGTGGGGAACTTGTTCCCCGCGTTCGACCGTTTCGTCACGGAACGGGGCACCACGAACAACTGGGCGCCGGGTACATACAAGAAGTTCAGGAATCTCCGGGACGACCTCGTGGATTTCAAGCCGTCCCTCTCGTTCGAAGATTTGAATGAGGATACGCTGGTCGCGCTGGTCCGCTACTGGCGGGACGAAAAGGACCTGCGAAACTCCACCATCGACAAGAAACTCTCCTTCCTCCGCTGGTTCCTGTATTGGGCGACAGACCGCGGCTACAACAAAAACCTGGTCTTCAAGAGCTTCCGGGCCTCCCACAAACGCGTTCACAACAAGATCGTCTACCTCACCCGGGAGGAATTATGCCGGCTTCACGGCTACGAACTGCCCCACCACTACCGTTACCTGGAGAAAGTGCGGGACGTGTTCTTCTTCTGCTGCTTCTCCGGCCTGCGGCACTCGGACGTCTACAACCTGCGCCGCAGCGACATCCGCGACGGCTGCATCGAAATCACCACGGTCAAGACGGCGGACACCCTCACCATCGAGCTGAACCAGGTCACCTCCGCCATCCTGGAAAAGTACAGGAACTTCCCCCTGCCGGACAACCACGCCCTGCCGCCCCTGTTCAACCAGACGATGAACCGAGACCTCAAGACCCTCTGCCGCCTCGCCGGCATCGACGAGCCCATCCGCCAGACCATCTACAAGGGCAACCAGCGCATCGACACCGTGCGCCCGAAATACGAACTGATCGGGTCCCACACGGGCCGGCGCACATTCATCGTCAATGCGCTTTCGCTGGGCATCGCCCCGAACGTCGTGATGAAATGGACCGGCCACTCCGATTACAAATCGATGAAGCCCTACATCGATATCGTGGACGACGTGAAAGCCCGGGAAATGAGCAAGCTCAACGAAATCCTTTAATTCTCCCCAAGCCTCACCAAAATCGGAAAATGGTCGCTGACGCCGCCCTGGTAGCGGGGTCCGACGTAGGTGCGGAACGGCTTCACGCCGCCATGGGAGGCATCCTTCACCACCAGGAACGGCGGTCGGAAAATAGACATTTCCGCCTCATCCGCCAGCTCCGGCGACACATATGCCTGGTCGATCAATTCCCAGCGGCCGTCGAAGCGGATGGTGCCCTCCCCGCGGGCAGCGAGGGGCGGGGCGAGGGGGACGAGCGCGGCGGCGAGGAGCGCCGGCGCAGGGCCGTCGGGGACATCATTGAAGTCCCCGACGGCGAGCTGGCGGGCCCAGCCC
>LUZF01000069.1:272-5535 GCA_001602865.1 Bacteroidales bacterium Bact_14 | reverse complement strand
CTCAGCGCCGTCCTCACGACCGCCGCGGCCCTGCTGGTCATATTGCTGCTCCCGGACAGCGAAAAGGCAAACCTGACGGATTTCGCCTTCGTCATCATCATCAACCTCGCGGTATCGCTGCTCGTGGCTTACCTGTTCATCCCCGCGCTGTTGGATTACTTCCCGGTCCGTTTCTCCCCCGGGAAAAACCGTTCGCGCCGTCTGCGCCGCATCGTGCACTGGAACCGGCACTACGAGCATTTCATCGCCTGGGGCGTGCGCCACAGATGGGTTTTCCTGCTGGCCTTCATCCTGATGTTCGGGATTCCGACCTGCCTGCTCCCCTACAAATACGATGAGGAGGGAGGAAAACCGCTCACGCGCTGGCAGCAGACAGCCAACAAAGTCTTGACCTGGCGCCCGTACGCAAACAACAAGAAAACCATAGACAAGTATCTCAGTTCTTCCTTCGGGCGCTTCCACGAAGCCATGTCCCATTCGGATTTCTACCGGGAACCGTCCCGGGAACGGTTGTCCATCCGGGCCGGAATGTTGGAAGGACATACGGTTCAGCACCTCAACGAGGTGATGCGCAGCATGGAGAATTACCTGGCTGGCGTCGAAGAGATAGAGTTGTTCGAGACCCGCATCACCTCATACAACAACGGCCGGATCACCGTGCTGTTCAAACCGGAATACGAGGGCACCCCGCTGCCGTCCGAAATCAAGCGCGACGTCATTTCGATGGCGGCAAGCTTCGGCGGGGCCAACTGGTCTGTTACAGGAATCGACGAGACCTCGTTCAACAACCATGTCGTCCACGATGTCAAGAACCAGATCATCAAGATTACCGGGTACAATTACGACGGCCTGATCCGATACTGCGAATACCTGATTGACTATCTGGGCCGGAACCGCAGGGTGACCGACCCTGAGATTGCCGGCGCCGAATATTCGACCCGGCCCAAGACGGAATTCAACCTCCGGTATGACTTCGGGGCGCTGGACCGCTACGGAATCAGTCCGTATTCGTATTATTCCGTGCTGCAGTCCCTGCTGTACGGGTCGGTGATGATGCGCCTGCCGCAGGACGGGGACTACGTGAACGTCCGGCTGGAATCCTCGGCCAAGGACGAATTCGACGCCTGGCATATCAACAACAAGACCCTCCCGGTCCGGGATACGCGGATCAAACTCTCCGAAGTGGGCGGAGTATCCAAAGACCGGACGGGACTTCCTATCGAGAAGGACAACCAGTCCTATACGGTGACGGTCCGCTTCAACTACATCGGCTCTTCCGGTCAGGTGTCCCGGCTCATCAAGGATGCGGTGGCACACATGAACGGGGAAGTCTTGCCGGTAGGCTACAAGGCGGAGGACGGCAGGGTCATGGGATGGTTTTACGGGAATCAGGAAAAATATGCCGGCCTGCTACTGCTGGTCATCGTCCTGATCTTCTTCATCTGTTCCGTCCATTTCAACTCCCTCCGCCTCCCGCTGGCCATCATCTTCATGATTCCCATTTCGTTCGTCGGCCTTTTCCTGGCCTTCGGCATCGGAGATTTCACTTTTGATAAAGGCGGATTCGCCGCTTTCATCATGCTCAGCGGCCTCACCGTCAACGCCGGGATTTACCTCGTCTCAGAGTATCTCCATACCCGCCGTCGCAGCTGGACCCGGGCCTTCAACCGCAAGATCATTCCCATCTCGCTGACCATCCTCTCCACCGTCTTCGGTCTCGTTCCCTTCCTCTTCGACGGGCCCAAGGAAGTCTTCTGGTTCGCCTTCGCCATCGGGACCATCGCCGGGATGGTCTTCTCGATCTTCGCGCTGCTCGTCTTCCTGCCCATTTTCGCCCTGAAAAAAGAGGACCTGGCTAGAGCTGGACGACGTAGATGCTGAAACTAAGGGGTTCAAGGGTTGCATCGAGGGTGGTGCCTTCGCCGGTGAAGGGGACCTCGCGGGGGGCGATGGCACGGGGCTCATCGAGGGTGTTGTCTTCGTAGAGGCGGTCGCTGGTGAAGAGGACGCGACCGGCGGCGCGGGCGGTCTTCCTGCGGGCGAGGCCCTTGAACTGGAAGGTTAGGGACTGCGGCGTTTCGGAGGTGTTCACCACTTTGACATAGACCTTGTCCCCGTCGCGCACGGCGGAGGCGAAGAGGCCGTCCTGGCCGTCCGCGCCGGTCACGTTCTTTCCGGCCATCTTGAGCGGGAGGACGCGCTGGCCCTTGTAGGCGGAATAGAGCTGCTGGACGTGCCAGCTGGCGGTGCGGACGGTGCGGAGGTTGTCGAACCAGATCAGGTCCGGGCGCCACTGCCAGCCTTCGGCGTGGGCGAAGAGCGGTGCATAGGTCGCCATCCGGACGACGTCGGCGTTCCGCTCCAGACCGGTCATGAAGGCCGCTTCGAGGAGGGAGGCGTAGAAGTGGTTGTATTTCTTGCCTGTAGCGTGACAGGCATACTCGCCGGCGAAAACTTTGGGGCCTTTGCGGCTGTAATTGTCATAGCGGGCGCCCTGGGAGAGGAACCAGTCGTACGGGCGGTAGAAATGCTCGTCAACGAGGTCCACGCCGATGCGGCGCATCTCGGGCCATAGGTAGTCGAACTGGTCTCCCTCGGAGTTGGGGCCGCTGGAACCGACAATCTGGATTTCAGGATGGGCGGCGCGGATGGCCTTGACGAAAGGCTCGAGGCGCTCCGGATATTCCGGGCCCCACTGCTCGTTGCCGATGCCGATGTACTTGAGGTTGAAGGGGGCCGGGTGGCCCATTTCAGCGCGCACCTTGCCCCAGGGGGAATCCACAGGGCCGTTGGCGAACTCGATCAGGTCGAGGGCGTCCTGGATATAAGGGCCGAGTTCGTCCACCGGGACATGGGCGTCCATGCTGTCGTTCTGGAACTGGCACGCGAGGCCGCAGGAGAGGATCGGGAGCGGCTCACTGCCGAGCTCTTCGCTGAGCTGGAAGAACTCGAAGAAACCGAGGCCGTAGCTCTGGTAATAATCCGGGAAGAAGCGGTAGTCGAAGGTGTACTGCCAGCGGTTCTGGTTCAGGGGACGGTTCTCGACCGGACCCACGGAGTCTTTCCAGTTGTAGCGGGTGTCGAGGTCCGTGCCTTCGACGATGCAGCCGCCGGGGAAGCGGAAAATGCCGGGATGGAGGTCATAGAGGGCCTGGGCCAGATCTTTCCTCAAGCCGTTGCGATGGCCCATCCAGGTATCCACGGGGAAGAGGGACACGTGCTCCAGGTCCACCGTCGTGCGCTTGCCGGCCAGGAAGATACGGAGCACGGCCTTCGCCTGCGTCTCGGAGGGCGTCAGCACCACCTCGTACTGCTTCCACTCCCCTCCCGTGACGACCAGGCGCTGCTCGCAGAGGCGCTGGGTCTCGCCGGCGGCGGACGGGTTGGCGAGGGTCACGCGCAGGATCGATTCCCCGCCGCCGGGCACGCGCGCCCACACGGAGAAGCGGTACTCCTCCCCCTGCTTTACGCCGATGCCGAAATAGCCCGCGTTGTCGAGGCCCGTCTGCTTGTCGCGGTGGCCGGGGTCCGAGAGGCGGACATAGTGGGGGCAGCGGTCGAAGGGACCGTCGTCGCGCACCTCCACCTTGCCGAAGGCCGTCCAGCCGAGGAGCGGGTCGGCGTCGAACTCGAAGGAGCGGTTCTTCACCAGCTCGGCGTAGAGGCCGCCGTCGGCGCCATAGTTGATGTCCTCGAAGAAGATGCCGTACATCGTCGAGGGGATGTCGGCGCCGGGCTTCGAGAGGTCGATGTCGAAAGTATGGGTCTGGGCGGCGGCGCCCAGGGAGAGCGCAGCCGCGAGGAGGGTGGCAAAAAGGCGTTTGGTCATCAGAAGAAGAGTTTGAGGATGGAAGGCTGGACAGCCAGGCCGAAACGGACCATATGCTTGAGGAAAACGCCTTCGGTGGCGCTTTCGAGCTGGTATTCATCGAAGCCGTAGTGGTAGCGCGCAATCAGGTAGAACCAGTCGCTGCGGCGGGAGAGGCGGAAGGCGAGCTCCGCGCCGAGGTTCGCCGGAATGGCCCCGTTGAAGAGGGGATCCGCGGTGGCGGTTGCGAGGAAACGCTGGTCGCGGGTATGGAGGCACAAGGCCACGTGGACGTACCCCTGGTAGCGGTTGAACATCTCGAGGGAGACGATGTTGCCGATGGAGCCGACGCCGAAACGCCCCACCACCTGGCCCGTGAAGCAGCTGCCGAAGCGCTGGGTCAGGGCGACGAAGGCGAAGTTGATGCTCCGGGAATTGGGAGGCGGCGCCGTTGGAGCGGTGCTCCACGCCCATCAGGATGTCGGACTTGATGCCATAGGCGTCCCGGGTGAACGGGTGGTAAAGGTAGACGCCGGGCGCGTAGATATTGCTCTTGAAAGGATTGGAGGGGCGGTAGGCATCCCAGATGGAGAGCTGGGAGTAGGCCAGGAACATATCCCAGTCCCGGCCCCCGATGTTCCGGAAGGCGTNNAAGGAGGCATCGTTCGTATCCCAGTCGGGTTTCGCGTTCAGGGGAATGCCGGTCACGGCGTAGTTTTCCTTGAAGATGCCGAGCATAGGCTCCTGGGCAGCGCCGGTAAGCGCGGAAAGGCACAGCGAGACCGCCAGCAACAGCGAAAAACAGAAAGTCTTCATAGCGCTAAGATAGCAAATTAAGCGGGTAGCGTCAATAGTCCAGGCGGACGCCGGCCTTGCGGAGCGCGGCCTGGAGGTCGTGGACATCGACCTCGGCGGCGGTGCTGCCGGCGGCAGCGGCCATCGCGGCCGCGGTGCCGGCCGCTTCGCCGGTCACCATGCAGGTCGAGATCTCGCGGGCGTCCCAGGTGATGCCCTGGTCGTAGCCGAAGCAGCGGCCCGCCACCAGCAGGTTAGCGGTCTGCTGCGGCAGCAGGGAGCGGTACGGGATCTGCCAGATCGGGCGCTCCTTGTCCGTGATGTGGCGGCCCCGCCATTCGAAGGGATCGCAGATGCCGGACATTCCGATGACGTCGTCGTACTTGCCCGTGACCGGCGCCAGTTCCAGCTGGTAGACGCCATCACACTCGGGATCCTGGCGCAGCTTTTCGATGCGGTTCCAAATTTCGATGCGGTGCTGCCGCTGGAGTTCCGACGTGCGGAAGATGTCGAGGCAGTCCTCGGCCTGGCGGGTGCCGCAGGTGGAGAAATGCACCTCCGGGTTGGGGGTACGCCCGCCGCACTTGGGGCTGGTCGAGCCGCCGGTGCGGTAGCTGGTCGACATATGGTAGCGCCGCGCCTCGTGGGGGTCGCCGGCAC
>LUZF01000069.1:0-234 GCA_001602865.1 Bacteroidales bacterium Bact_14 | reverse complement strand
CGATGGGGTTGTTCTCGCCGACGGCCCAGCCCTTGTCGAGGAGCTCCCGGCAGAGGGACATACAGATGCCGCCCGTCGCGCGCTCCGTCTTCCCGTCCTTGCCGATGGCGCGGGTCGCCAGCACCGGCAGCACGAGGCCGCCCGTCCAGAGGCCGCCGAGGAAGTTCGCCTTCTCGACGAGGATCACGGACGCGCCCTCCCGGGCGGCGGCGATGGCCGCGGCGTAGCCCGCCG
>LUZF01000068.1 GCA_001602865.1 Bacteroidales bacterium Bact_14 | reverse complement strand
GCCAGCGGCGCCGTCCTCGCCGTCCTCGCGGCCGCCGGCGGCTGCTGGCTCCACTACGGCTACCGCAACCTCAGTTTCCCGAGCCTCTACGCGACCCAGATCAGCCAGAACGGCTGCTGGGACTTCCTCGAAGCCTTTACCGGCAACAAGCTGGACTACAGGCAGTTCTACGAGCTCCTCCCGGAAGCGGAGGCCGCGGAGCTCCAGCAGCGTCTCTGCCGCCAGGACAGCGACGGCATCCGCCGCATCCGCAACGAAGGTCCCGAGCTCCATAAGAACATCGTCCTCATCACCATCGAAAGCCTCAGCGCCGACTTCCTCACCCGTTTCGGCAACACGGAAGGCCTGACCCCGAACCTCGACCGCATCGCGCAGGAAAGCCTCAGCTTCACCCGCCTCTTCGCCACCGGCAACCGCACGGTCCGCGGCCTCGAAGCGCTCTCCCTCTGCCTCCCGCCGAGCGCCGGCGAAAGCCTCGTGAAGCGCCCGGAGAGCAGCGGCTTCTTCTCCGCCGGCGCCCTGCTGCGCGACCGCGGCTACTCGGTCCGCTTCCTCTACGGCGGCGACAGCTACTTCGACAACATGGGCGACTTTTTCCGCGGCAACGGCTACGAGGTCGTGGACAAGAAGGACTTCGCGCGCGAGGACATCACCTTCGACAACATCTGGGGCACCTGCGACGAGGATTCCTACGCCGTGGCGCTCCGCACCTTCGACAGCGACTACGCCTCCGGCAAGCCCTTCTTCGGCCACATCATGACCATCTCCAACCACCGTCCCTACACCTACCCGGACGGCCGCATCTCCTACGAGGGCAACCCGATGAGCCGCCAGGCGGCCGTCAAGTACACGGATTACGCGCTCGGCCGCTTCCTCGACGAAGCCTCCCGCAAGCCCTGGTTCGGCGACACGGTCTTCGTCATCCTGGCGGACCACTGCGCCTCGAGCGCCGGCAAGACCAGCCTCCCGCTGGACTGCTACCACATCCCGGCCTTCGTCTGGGCGCCCGGCTTCATCCAGCCCGCCGAGGTCGACAAGGTCTGTTCCCAGATCGACCTGGTCCCGACCCTGCTGCAGCTGCTGAACTTCTCTTACGACTCGGAATTCTACGGCCAGGACATCCTCGCCGACGACTTCCGGGAGCGCGCCTATATGGCTACTTACCAGGACCTTGGCTACTATGCCGACGACGTCCTGACCGTCCTCTCCCCCGTCCGCAAGGTCCAGCAGTTCACAGTCACGCGGACCCCGGAAGGCACTTATTCTGAAATCCCGCTGGAAGTCCCTTCGTCCCCGCAGCTCCGCGAGGCGCAGGCCCTCTACCAGCAAGCGAACTTAAAGCATGAAAAGTAAACTGATTCCCATTTTGATTCTCGCCGCCGGAGTGGTGCTGCAACTGCTCCTGGGGCCGATCCGCTGGGGGCTGTTCGCCTGGCCGGTGAATATCATCGCGCTGGTGCTGTTCTGCTGCCTCATCGGCGTGATGTATGCGCTGCGGCGCAAGGTGAAACTGTTTGAATGGATGATGCACGCCGGAGCGGCGGTGCCGGCGCTGGCCTGCGCCCTCGCCCTGACCGTCATTATGGGCCTCACGGTCCAGACCGGCCACGGCGGCATCCCCTGGCTCTCGCAGATGCTGACTTTCTGGCCTTTCACGCTCGCCTGGGCGTGGGTGTGCCTCATCTGCGGGCTCACGGCGCTGAACCACCTGCTGCGGTGGCGCTGGAAGGAGATTCCCTTCCTCCTCAACCACCTGGGCGTGTTTGTCGCCATCCTCTGCGCCGTGCTCGGCGGCGCCGACCTCCGCATGCTGGAGATGACCGTGTACGAAGGAACGCGGGAGTCCCAGGCGGTGGATGAATATGGACGGCCTTACGATACGGGCCTGTCCATCGAGCTCCACGACTTCATCATGGAGACCTACGAGAACGGGGCGCCCCGGCGTTTCGCGTCCGATGTCACCGTCTACACGCAGGACGGCAAGGCCGTCAGCGGAACGGTGGAAGTGAACAAACCCATGAAAGTGAACGGCTGGAAGATTTACCAGTACGATTATGACGTAAAGGCCGGCGCCGAAAGCGCGTACAGCGGGTTCGAGCTGGTCCGGGATCCCTGGCTCCCGGCCGTGTATGCAGGTATTTTCATGATGCTGGCGGGGGCCTTGTGCCTGATGCTGGTGATGGCGCCGAAGCCGGCGAAAAAGGAGGAAAAGCGATGAGTTGGGATTTGTTCATCTGGTTTGCGCTCGCCGCGACGGTATGCTGGATTGCGGGCGCCTGGTTTGCCTGGAAAGACCGTTCTGCGGCCGCCAACATAAGTACGGGCATCGGTCTGCTCATCTTCTTCGCCTTCATCCTGGGCATGTGGATCACGCTGGAGCGGCCGCCGATGCGCACGCTGGGGGAAACGCGCCTCTGGTATGCCTTCTTCGTGCCGGTGGCGGGCATGATCGTGTATCTCCGCTGGCGCTATAAGTGGATCCTGTCGTTCAGCACGATCCTCGCGTTCGTGTTCATCTGCGTCAACCTGTTCAAGCCGGAGATCCATTCGAAGACGATGATGCCGGCGCTGCAGAGCCCGTGGTTCGCGCCGCACGTGATCGTCTATATGTTCTCTTATGCGATGCTGGGAGCGGCGACGCTGATGGCGATCTGGCAGCTGTTCATCAAGAGATTCCTGGTCAAGGACGGGAAAGGAGCCGGCCGCAACCGGACGTCTGCCGAGACCGAGATGGAGATTACGGACAACCTGGTGTATGTCGGGCTGGCGTTCCTGACGTTCGGGATGCTGTTCGGGGCGCTGTGGGCCAAGGAGGCCTGGGGGCACTACTGGTCCTGGGACCCGAAGGAGACCTGGGCGGCCGCGACCTGGCTGTCGTACCTGCTCTATGTCCACTACCGCCAGGCACAGCCTCGCAAGACCGAAAATGCCCTGTGGATCCTGCTGGGGGCGTTCGTCTGCCTGCAGATCTGCTGGTGGGGCATCAACTACCTGCCTTCCGCCCGCGCGGAAAGCGTGCACGTTTACGAAATGAAATAGTCCAGCACCTCGTGGCAGAGGTGCTCCGTCCTGCCTTCGCGGTCCAGCGCCGGAATGAATTCGACGAGGTCCGCGGAGCAGAGGATTTCCATATCCCGGACGGCGCGGACGATCGCGAGGAACTCCTCGGCGCTGATGCCGCGCTTCTCGCGGACGCCGGTGCCGGGCGCCTCGCCCGGATCGACGACGTCGATGTCGATGCTGAAGTGGAGGTGGCGGATGCCGCGCTCCTGGACGAACGCGCGGATCTGCGCGAGGGCGGCTTCCACGCCCTGCTCCCGGATGTCGTGGGCCGGGATGACGCCCATCCCTTCGCGCTCCGCGAGCTCCTGCTCCGGCGGGTCGAGGGCGCGCGTGCCGACGAAGATGACGTGGTCCGGAAGCGCCTTGACGGGGGCCACCGACTGGAGTTCGGGGTCGCCGAAGCCGAGGGCGGCCGCAAGGGACATCCCGTGGATGTTGCCGGAGGGAGAGGATTCCGGGGTGTTGATGTCGCCGTGGGCGTCGAGGTAGAGGATGCCGAAGTGCTCCGGCCCGAAGGCCTCGCAGGCGGCGGCGATGCTGCCGAGGGCGCAGGAATGGTCGCCGGCGATGTTCAGGACGAAGCAGCCCGTGCCGAAGGCTTCCGAGGCCAGGTCGCGCAGGCGGGTGGAGACGTCGAGCACGCGGTCGAGGTTGCGCAGGCCCTTGCGGGTGCCGGGGTCCACGGCGGGGATGATGTCGCCCGCATCGCAGACTTCGCCGTCAAAGGCAATCCGTTCCTTGAGCTTCCGGGCTCCGAGGTCCGCTCCGGGCACCTTGCCCGCCGAACCCATATAGGTACCTATGACAGCTGTTTTGCGGTTGACATTCATAATTAAGGTTAGGCGGAAGGCGCGTAGCCGAAACGCGCCATGATGGCATCCCGCAGTTCAGGTGGCAGGGAGCGCACGATCGTGCGGAGGGTATTCTCCGGATAATCGGTAAACCGGAGGAGGATCAGGGCGTCGAGGCTGTCCGCGAACAGCGGGTCGACGTTCATACAAAGCAGTTTCGCGTTGAATTTGAAATACTGGCGGACGAGGACCGGGAAGCGGTATTTCCCGTCGGAAATCGCGGACAAGAGCCGGTCGAAGCTCTCCAGGCTGTCCATATGGTGCGCCATCAGGTCCGCCGGATTGACGGCGAGGTAATCCGGGACGAAGGGGTTCGGCGCGCTCGCCACCTTCCCGTCGTCCGCGTACGGGAACGCGTGCTCCAGGTAATAGACCATCAGGCTCTTGTAGAAGTCCGGGACGCGGTCGGAGATGCTGACGGGGCCGAGGAAGTACTCGAGGTCCGGGTAGCGGTACGCGACGACGGCGAGGCCGGCGAAGAGCATCTTCAGCGGAAGGACTTCGCGCTGGTATTTCGCGATGATGAAGGAGCGGCCGAGCTCGATGCACTTGCCGAGCAGCGGCTCCACGCCCGGGGCGTAGCGGAACTCGCTGGCCGTGTAGAAGCCCTGGACGCCGCCGTGGTCGCGGAGCATCTCCGGGCCGACGCCGATGCGGTAGGCGCCGACGATTTCCGCGTTCGGGACGTTCCAGAGGATCATCTGGTGGAAATAGGTGTCGTAGACATCGGTATCGAGGGCCTTGCCGGTCCCCTCCCCGACGCCGCGGAAAGTCTCCTCGCGGAGACGGGCGATTTCGCGCATCGTCGCGGGGATGTCCCCGCTGCCGGTCAGGTAGCAGCTGTATTCGCCCATATCGAAGAGCTTGCGGTCTTCGATGCGGGCGATTTCGGCGCGGACCAGCGCGGGATCGGTCGGTTCCGCGACGGGTTCGTCCCACTGGGGCGCCGCCGCTTCCGGGGCGTCCTCGAGGCACTGGGCCTGGAGGGCGTAGGTACGGCTGCGCAGGTATTTGCCGAGCGCCGGGACATCGTACTGGGCGATTTCTTCCGGGGTAATCGGCTGGCCGATGCGGACCTGGACGACCGTGCCCTGCTTGTTGAACAGTTCGTGGATGAGGCGGACGGTCCGCAGGCGGCGGTGGATCTTGCCGAGGCGGTGGAAGTTGTCTGAGTTTTGGCCCTCGAAATAGATCGGGACGACCGGAAGGCCGGATTTGCGGATCAGCTTGATCAGGTTCTCAGCCCAGGGCTTGTCTTCGATGACCTTCTTGTCGCCCACGGCGGTGCGGCGGTCCTTCTTCTGGTAGGTCGCGACCTCGCCGGCCGGGAAGAGGCCGAGCGGGCCGCCGGCGGCGATGTGCTCCATCGCCCGGCGGAGGGCCTTGACGTTGCGCTTGGCTTCGTCCTTGCCGAGGTTGTCGACCGGCAGGAAGCTGTCGCGCAGGCTCGGGATCAGCGCCAGGAGGAAGGTCGTCAGGATGCGGTAATCCGGGCGGATCTTTCCGACGACGCTGCTCAGGATCATACCGTCGATCGAGCCGAAATGGTGGTTGGAGATCGTAAAGAAACCGCCTTCCCGCGGGATGTAGTCCAGCTGCGAGGGCGGGATTTCATACTTGACGCCGACTTCCTCGAGGATGTGTTCGGAGAATTCCGGGCCGTCGTAGGCGGCCCATTTCTTATGGGCGTCGTTGACCTTCTGCAACTCCAGGAAACGGTACACGATACCGGCGACCATACGGCCGAAGAATCCCTTCATACCCAGGGATTGCTGCAGCTCGTCTCGGCTTAGTACGTGCGTCTGTTTTTCCATAAGCGGTTTTAGGTCGAATGCAAATATACAACTTTTTCTCCCAAGTTCCACCCACCCCCTTTTTTACTATCTTTGTAGTATGAAGCGCATCGAAGTAGTAGCGGCCGTCCTGCGGCGCGGAGACCGCATTTTCGCGACCCAGCGCGGGTACGGCGACTGGAAGGACTGGTGGGAGTTCCCGGGCGGGAAAATGGAGCCCGGCGAGCGCCCGGAGGAGGCGCTGGTGCGCGAAATCCGGGAGGAGCTGGACGCGGAGATCCGTGTCGGCCGGCTCCTCGACACGGTCGAATGGGACTACCCCCAGTTCCACCTCACGATGCACTGCTACCTCTGCTCCCTCGCCTCCGACGCCCTCCACCTCAACGAGCACGAAGCCGCCCGCTGGCTGGACTACAGCCAGCTCGGCGAGGTGCGGTGGCTGCCCGCCGACGAGGGGCTCCTGCCCCTGCTCGCGGCGGAGCTGCTGGGCACGGACCCGGCGCTCGCGCGGTACCTGGAGGGCAGCGTGATTCCGCGGTACGCGGCGTTCGACGCGGCGCACCGGGAGGACCACGCGCGGGCGGTGGTGGCCCGCGCCCTGGAGCTGGCGCAGTACTACCCCGTGGACAGGAACATCCTGTACGCGGCGGCCGCGTGCCACGACCTGGGGCTCGCAGTGGACCGGAAAACGCACCACCTGGAGTCGGGGAAGATCATCCGCGGCGACGCCGCGCTGCGGGCGCTCCTCGGAGAGGAGGGGCTGCAGCGGGCCGCGGAAGCGGCGGAGGACCATCGGGCCTCCGGCGGCGAGCCGCGCACGGTCTACGGACGGATCGTAGCCGAAGCCGACCGCCTCATCGATCCGGAGACGGTCATCCGGCGCACCATCCAGTTCGGCCTGGACCATTATCCGGAGCTGGACACGGAAGGCCACTGGCAGCGGACGCTGGAGCATCTGCGGGAGAAATACGGCGACGGCGGCTACCTCCGGCTCTGGATTCCGGAGTCCCCCAATGCCGAGCGCCTCGAGGCGCTGCGCCGCATCATCCGGAACGAGTCCGAATTGCGTCACATTTTTGATAGAATCTTCCCCATTCTACTACAAAAATGAAAACAAACATCTATCTTTAGACGATAATCTGAAACAGATATGCAAAGAATCATTGAATGTGTTCCGAATTTCAGCGAAGGACGGGATAAGCGCGTGATCGACGCCATCGTGGCGGCGATCGGCGCGGTGGAAGGCGTGAAGGTGCTGGACGTGGATCCCGGGGAGGCGACGAACCGGACGGTGGTGACTTTCGTCGGGGCGCCGGAGGACGTGGTGGAAGCCGCGTTCCGGGGCGCGCAGAAGGCGCAGGAGCTGATCGATATGCGGCAGCACCACGGCGCGCACCCGCGCAGCGGCGCGACGGACGTGCTCCCGCTGGTGCCGGTCAGCGGCATCAGCCTCGAGGAGTGCGCCGCCCTGGCGCGCACGCTCGCGGAGCGGATGTTCCGCGAACTCGGCATCCCGTGCTACTGCTACGAAGCCGCTGCATTCCGGCCGGAACGCAAAAACCTCGCGGTCTGCCGGGCGGGCGAATATGAGGCCCTGCCGGAAAAGATGGCGGATCCGGCGCGCAGGCCGGACTTCGGGGACGGCTGGAACGAGACCGTCGCCCGCTGCGGCGCGACGAACGTCGGCGCCCGCAACTTCCTCGTGGCCGTGAACTTCAACCTGAATACGACCTCGACCCGCCGGGCGATGGCGGTGGCCTTCGACGTGCGGGAGAAGGGCCGGAAGGCCCGCGAGGGCGGCTCGCTGACGGGCAAGCTGCTGAAGGATGAGAAGGGTGAGCAGATCTGGATTCCGGGTACGCTGAAGGGCTGCAAGGCCATCGGCTGGTACATCGATGAATATGGCATCGCGCAGGTGTCTATGAATATAACGGACATCGCGGCGACGCCGCTGCACGTCGCCTATGAGGAGGTCAGTCGCGCCGCGGCGGCCCGCGGGCTGCGGGTGACCGGGGCTGAAATCGTGGGGCTGGTGCCGAAGCAGGTGTTGCTGGATGCCGGGAAGTTCTACCTGGAGAAGCAGCAGCGCTCGCTGGGCATCCGGGAGGAAGAGATCCTGAAGATTGCCGTGAAGTCGATGTCGCTGGATGACCTCCGGCCGTTCGACCCGAAGGAGAAGGTGATTGAATTCCTGATGGAGGACGAGAAGGAACTCGCCGTGCGCGAGCGGCTGGTCCGGATGAGCGTGAAGGATTTCGCGGCGGAGACCGCGTCCGAATCGCCTGCGCCTGGCGGCGGCTCCGTGGCTGCGTATATGGGCGCCCTGGGGGCCGCGCTGGCGACAATGGTCGCAAACCTGTCGGCCCACAAGCGCGGCTGGGATGACCGGTGGAAGGAGTTCTCCGATGTCGCCGAAAAGGGACAGGCGCTGGTCGCGGAACTGACCGCGCTGGTCGATGAGGATACCGCGGCGTTCAACCGCATTATGGATGTGTTCGCGATGCCGAAGGGCACGCCCGAGGAGAAGGCCGCGCGCGCGGCGGCGATGGAGGAGGCGACGCTGTACGCCGCGTCCGTGCCGCTCCGCACGATGGAGGCATCGCTGAAGGCGCTGCCGCTCGCGCTCGAAATGGCGCGCAGCGGCAATCCCGCCTCCGCCTCCGAC
>LUZF01000067.1 GCA_001602865.1 Bacteroidales bacterium Bact_14 | reverse complement strand
GATGGAGGCATCGCTGAAGGCGCTGCCGCTCGCGCTCGAAATGGCGCGCAGCGGCAATCCCGCCTCCGCCTCCGACGCCGGCGTCGCCGCCCTCGCCGCGCTCGCCGCCATCCGCGGCGCCGAGCTCAACGTCCGCATCAACGCCTCCGGCCTCGAAGACCGCGCCCCCGCCGCCCCCCTCCTCCAGCGCGCCAAGGCCATCCTCGCGGAGGCCATGGACCTGCAGGACCAAGTGTTAGAAGCTGTCAACAAGAATATTGCCTTATGACATTTCAGGAAGAGATTTTGGCGGGGATTCCGGCGGAGCTGCCGGAGGCGAAGCCGTATGACGCCGGCGTGAACCACGCGCCGCGGCGGAAGGACATCCTGACGGCGGAGGAGAAGGTGCTGGCGCTGCGGAATGCGCTGCGCTACTTCCCGGAGCGGCTCCACGCGACGCTGGCCCCGGAATTCGCCGAGGAGCTGCGGAAGTACGGACGCATCTATATGTACCGTTTCCGCCCGTCATATGAGATGTACGCGCGTCCGATCGACGAGTATCCGGCGAAATCGCGGCAGGCGGCGGCCATTATGGCGATGATCCAGAACAACCTGGATCCGCGCGTCGCGCAGCACCCCCACGAACTCATCATCTACGGCGGCAACGGCGCCATCTTCCAGAACTGGGCGCAGTACCTCCTCACGATGCAGTACCTCGCCACGATGACCGACGAGCAGACCCTGGCGATGTACTCCGGCCACCCGATGGGCCTGTTCCCCTCCCACAGGGACGCCCCCCGCGTCGTCGTCACGAACGGAATGGTCATCCCCAACTACTCGAAACCCGACCACTGGGAGCGCTTCAACGCCCTCGGCGTCAGCCAGTACGGCCAGATGACCGCGGGTTCCTATATGTACATCGGCCCGCAGGGCATCGTCCACGGCACGACGATCACGGTGATGAACGCCGCGCGGAAAGTCCTGAAGGCCAAGGGCCTTGACGGCGACGACCGGGGCGGGATGCTCTTCGTCACGGCGGGCCTGGGCGGGATGTCCGGCGCCCAGCCGAAGGCCGGCAACATCGCCGGCGTCGTCAGCGTGACCGCCGAGATCAACCCGCTCGCCGCGCGCAAGCGCTTCGACCAGGGCTGGGTCGACGAACTCCACGACAGCCTCGACGAGCTCCTGCCGCGCATCCGCAAGGCGGTGGCGGCAAAGGAAGTCGTCTCGCTGGCCTACGTCGGCAACGTCGTCGACCTCTGGGAGCGCCTCGCCGACGAAGGCGTCCACGTGGACCTCGGCTCCGACCAGACCTCCCTCCACAACCCCTGGGCCGGCGGCTACTACCCCGTCGGCTACAGCCTCGAAGAGTCGAAGGCGATGATGGCCGAAGACCCGCAGCGCTTCAAGGAGGCCGTCCAGGCCTCCCTCCGCCGCCAGGTCGCCGCCATCAACCGCCTCGCCGGCCGCGGGATGTACTTCTTCGACTACGGCAACGCCTTCCTGCTCGAAAGCTCCCGCGCCGGAGCGGACGTGATGTGCGGCGACAAGTTCCGCTATCCTTCTTATGTCCAGGACATTATGGGCCCGCTGTATTTCGATTACGGCTTCGGTCCCTTCCGCTGGGTCTGCCTCAGCGAGAAGCCGGAGGACCTTGCGAAGACCGACGGGCTCGCCGTAAAAGTCCTCTCCGAAATCGCTGCGACGGCCCCCGAAGAAATCGCCGGCCAGATGCGCGACAACATCCGCTGGATCCGGGAAGCCGGCCGCAACCGCCTCGTCGTGGGCTCGCAGGCCCGCATCCTCTATGCGGACTGCGAAGGCCGCACGAAGATCGCCCTCGCCTTCAACGACGCGATCCGCAGCGGTGAAATCACCGCCCCCATCGTCCTCGGCCGCGACCACCACGACGTCTCCGGCACGGACTCCCCGTTCCGCGAGACCTCCAACATCTATGACGGCTCCCAGTTCACCGCCGATATGGCGATCCAGAACGTCATCGGCGACGCCTTCCGCGGCGCGACCTGGGTCTCC
>LUZF01000066.1 GCA_001602865.1 Bacteroidales bacterium Bact_14 | reverse complement strand
ACGCCGGCGGCGAGGGCCTGGCGCTTGACCATCTTGAACATCGAGATGCGGCTGAGCGGCCGGCCGAGCTTGCTCAGGAAGAGGATGTCGCCGCTCGGGCCGTCGGCCGGCTCCGGGCGGACGGGCAGGTACGCCCGGACCGCCGCGACCGCCGCCTCTCCCATCGGGACCATCCGTTCCTTGTTGCCTTTCCCGACGACGCGCACGAACTGCTCGTCCAGGAACACGTGGGAAATCTGCAGGTTCACGGCCTCCGAGACCCGCAGGCCGCAGCCGTAGAGCACTTCCAGGATGGCGCGGTCTCGCAGGCCGGTCCAGCCGTCCAGCGGGACCGAGGCGATGATGTCGTCGACTTCCTGCACGGAAAGGACTTCCGGCAGGTAGCGCCCCAGTTTCGGGGCGTCGATATGGTCGCAGGGGTTTTCCTTCCGCTCGCCTTCGAGGACGGTCCAGTCGAAGAACGAGCGCAGGGCGCTCAGGGCGCGCGCCTGCGACCGTTTCGAAATCTGTTCCGCCCGGGCGAGGAAGTACCGTTCGACATCGTCCGCTTCAACCTCCCGGGCTTTCTTGTCAATGACGGAGAAGAAATCCTCCAGGTCGCTGCAGTAGGCGGCTACCGTGTTGGGCGACAGATGCCGCTCCACACGGAGGTAATACCGGAAATCCTGCAGCAGCCGGTCTGTCATAAGGTCCCGTAAAGCTTGTCGTAGGAAAGCATCTGGCCGAGGTAGTCGTCGTTGTAGACGATCTTGTAGTCCACGACTTTCCCGCCTTTCACGACCGGCACGATGTCCGGATTGATGAAGCCGCCGTACGGCTTGAGGTTCAGCGCCTGGTAGCGCTCCCGGACCTCGCGGTGGAGTTCCGGATCGATGTGGACGGCGTATTTCTCGATCAGTGCCTTGCCAGCGGCGTAATCGCCCTCGGACTTGATGCGCTGGATCTCGGCCAGCAACTCCGCGAACAGGCCCCGCAGCGCCTCGAAATCATTCACGACGAAATAGGTCTTTCCGTCCCGGACCTTCTTCTCGATGACGTTCCGGTCGGCGCCCTTCTCGTAGCACCACTCCGCGATCAGCTTGCGGTTTTGCATATGGGCTTCGGTGTTCGGCCGGCCCAGTTCGACGCGGTTGAACTGGACGAAGAGTCCGTTCCGGATGTAGCTGGAATACGCGGCCTTGTAGGCCTCCGCATCCGGGATGATGCCGAGCTCGACCATCTTCGGATCGGCCGTGAAATACAGGCCGAAGAGGTCCGCCCGGGCCTCCTCGAGCGCCGAGGCGTATTCGCCCATCGCGGTCGTTGAGACGCCCGGCAGCAGCTGCCCGGAGCCGTGTCCGAGGCATTCGTGCAGGTCGGTATGGATCTCGTCGACATAGGAACCGTATTTCTTGTACAGCGCGATTTCCTCCTCATCCCAGGCGAACTCCGCGAGCGTGCTCTTCGGCGACTCCTGCGCCGCGTAGTCGTACGCGTGGGTGATGTTCGCGATGGTCACGGACTTGCTGCCGTGCTCCTTGCGGATCCAGTCCGCATTCGGCAGGTTGATGCCGATGGGCGTGGAAGGGTAGCTGTCGCCCGCGAGGCAGACGGCGTTCACGACCTTCGCGCTGACACCCTTGACCTCCTTCTTCCGGAAGCGCGGGTCCACGGGGGCGTGGTCCTCGAACCACTGCGCGTTCGCGCACAGCAGTTGCGTGCGCTCCGAAGCCTGGAAGTCCTTGATATTCACATACCCCTCCCAGGCGCCCTTCCGCCCGAGCGGGTCATTGTAATCCTCGACGAAGCCGTTGATGAAATCCACGGTCCCCAGCGTATCCTTCACCCATTCCACATTGAATGCATCCCACAGGCGCAAATCCCCGCTGCGGTAGTACGCGACCAGCTTTCCCAGCGCGTCCCGCTGAATCTCATTCTCCGCCACGGCGGCAGCCTTTTCCAGCTCCGCGCAGATCTTCTCGATGGCAGGTCCATAGATGCCTCCCACCTTCCAGGGCTTCTCCACGACGCGCCCGTTCTCCTTCACCACCTTCGTATTCAGGCCATAGGAAACGGGCTCCGGGTCCGTCGGATCCGCGATGGAAGCATAGTAGGCCTCCACCTCTTCGCGCGTCACCCCTTCGTAGAAGTTCACCGCCGACTGTGCGACGATGTCCCCTTCGCTGGCGGTGGAGCGCCGCTGCGGCAGCAGGGCAGGGTCATACACATAGGGGAGCAGCTCCTCCGCCTTCGCCCCTTCGCCGACCGCCTCCATCAGCGCCGCGAAGTACGCCTCCGGACAGTCCGGAACGAACTTGTCCTCGGCGTAGTGGTGGTGGATGCCGTTCGAGAAATAAAGTCGCTTCGCGTAGACCAGGAAGTCCTGGAAGTCCTTGCAGTCGCGGTCTCCCTTGTAATTCTCGAGAATATTGTTGACGACGTGGCGCAGCGGCAGGTTTATCGCGCAGTTCTGGTCCCAGAGGATGTCGCGCCCGTACTTCGCCGCCTCCGCGAGGTGGTAAGCATATTCTTTCTGCTGCAGGCTCAGTTCCTCCCAGCCGGGCACCTGGTAGCGCATCACCTTCAGGTCCGCGAATTCGTCCAGCAGGTATTTGAAATCATCCTGTTTCTTGCCGCATCCGGCCACAATGCCCAACACTGTCATTCCAGTCAAGATTTTAGTAAAAACTCTCATTGTCCGTATTCTATAATTCCCACAAAAATAGTAATTTTGTGTCCGGAAAAACCAAAACCCCTAAGATAAAAATGAGAAAGAAGATCGTTGCAGGCAACTGGAAGATGAATACGACCAGACCTGATGGTATCGAACTGGCGAAGGCGGTCGCCGCCCGCGCCGCGGAAGTCCCGGCCGGCGTCGGCCTCATCATCGCCCCGCCCTTCACCCACCTTTGCGGCTGCGGCAAGCAGCTCGAAGGCACCAAAGTCGAGCTCTCCGCGCAGAACTGCGCCGACCACGTGAAAGGCGCCTATACCGGAGAAGTGTCCGCCGAGATGCTGAAGGCTGTCGGCTGTCAGTGGACCATCCTGGGCCACTCCGAGCGCCGCCAGTACTACGGCGAGACCGACGGGAAGCTCGTCGAGAAAGTGAAACTCGCCCTCGAGGCTGGCCTCGGCGTCATCCTCTGCGTCGGCGAAGTCCTTGAGGAGCGCAAGGCCGGCAAGCACTTCGACGTCTGCGAGACCCAGATCAAGAACGTCCTGTTCAACTTCACCGCCGAGGAGATGAAGAAGATCGTCATCGCCTACGAGCCCGTCTGGGCCATCGGTACCGGTGAGACCGCGACCCCGGAGCAGGCCGAAGAGATCCACGCCTTCATCCGCAAGGTCCTCGCCGACAAGTTCGGTGCAGCCGTGGCGGACGACGTGACGATCCTGTACGGCGGCTCCTGCAAGCCCTCCAACGCGAAGGAACTCTTCGCCCAGCCTGACATCGACGGCGGCCTCATCGGCGGCGCCTCCCTCAAGGCCGACGACTTCATCGCGATTGCGATGTCCTTCTAGCCTTTCCCTCCCCGCAGGGTAATATATATCCCCCCGAAACGCGCTACGCGCCCCTCCCTGAAGGGCCCCTCCCTCTTATGATGCCGAGGGTGGCACAGTTTCGGGGGGATATATATTACCCAGTCGCAATCAGCACTCCCTCCGGCCGCGTTTTCGCCTATAATGTGGCCGAAACTGTTGTTCGAAGCCTTTCCCGGCCGCGTTTTCGCCTATAATGTGGCCGAAACTGTCTTTCGAAGCCCCTCCCGGCCGCGTTTTTGCCAAAAATGTGGCCGATACTCGTTTTTTCAAGCCCTCTGGCCACGTTTTCGCCCAAAATGCGGCCGAAGTTGTCGTTCGAAGCCCTTCCCGGCCGCGTTTTCGCCTATAATGTGGCCGAAACTGTTGTTCGAAGCCCTGCCCGGACGCGTTTTTGCCAAAAATGTGGCCGGGATTTTGATTTATTTTGTTGTATCACAGATGTTTTGTAGATTTGTGATGTCGCTCCGCAGGGAGCGGTGTACATAGTTATTTAGCATTTGCTATTTATTCGGTTGCCCGAAACCTAGGAAATTTCAGCAGTCAACCCGGATAAGTCAGTGAATGTCTGCGCTTTGGCGTGGACTCGACTTATCTGTTGACTAGGCTTCCTAGGGCCGCGGGCATGGATTGGAAAAGTCCATGCCTTTATTTTGTGCCCGGAAGCCTGGTTACAAGGATAAGTCGCAAGTGCCATGAGAAGCGCAGCTTATGGCCAACAACACGAATCTTGGCGCCGCGAAGGCTGCCAAGAATGACGAGTTCTATACCCAGTATGCGGATATCCAGAAGGAAGTCAATGCGTATCTGGAGTATAATCCCGACACGTTCCGAGACAAAACCGTACTTCTCCCGTGCGATGACCCCGAGTGGAGCAACTTCACCCGATTCTTCGCCCAGAACTTCGAGCGTCTGGGCCTGAAACGGCTCATCAGCACCTCCTATGCGGTAGAAAGCAAGAAGTACAAGGACTACCAACCCACTTTGTGGGAACAGGAAAGTCCTCTGTTCGATCCCGACAAAACCCGCATCAAAGGTAAAATCTTCGAGCTGACACGCGACACCAACCAGAACGGCCGCATCGACATCGATGACCTGGAGTGGCATTATCTCGAGGGCGACGGCGATTTCCGCAGCCCGGAGGTATGCAAGCTGCGGGATGAAGCAGATATCATTGTGACGAATCCACCGTTCAGCGTGTTTCTGCCTTTTTTCTCATGGCTAATCAATAGTGAAAAAAACTTCCTAATAATCGCTAATAAGAACTGTGTCACGTATAAGGAATTGTTCCCATATATCAAAGCGAACAAATTATGGTCTGGCAGAACAGAATGGGCGGGAGGTATGTGGTTTGAAACAAAAGATCGAAATGACATCGATAGAATTATTGATGGCGTGCCGATGAAAAATATACCCTCTATCTGGTTAACAAATCTTGATCATGGAAGGAGACACGAGCGTTTATCTTTGATGTCCATGAAAGACAATCTCAGGTATTCAAAACATGAGGATATAAGGCGATACGGGTACATAAAATATGATAATTACGATGCCATTGATATACCTTATGTGGACGTAATTCCATCTGATTATGAAGGTGTTATGGGTATCCCAGCTACATTTCTTGATAAGTATTGTCCAGAACAGTTCGAAATACTTGGGATAGGAACCGGTGACTCCGCAAAGGAACTTGGAATTAATAAAAACTATAGAGGACGGACGGATCTATCGTTTACCAACCCGGAAACGGGAAAGCCAAGTTGTCCTTTTTCAAGAATCCTCATACGTAAAAAAGCTTAACAATGAAAGCGACACTATACCAGGACTGGACTATCGGCGACATCTGCAAAGGATTCCAGTACAACGAATACGAGGGCAAAGGCCTGTATGGCCTCTCCGGTCGCCTGACCATCCAGCCGGAATTTCAGCGGCATTATCTGTATGCCGAGAATGGCGGCAAGAAGGAAGTCGATGTGATTCAGTCGGTACGGAACGGGTATCCACTGGGGCTTATTTATTTCTCCAAGGTGGGTGAAGACCGCTATGAGGTGCTGGATGGGCAGCAGCGCATTACCTCGCTGGGGCGTTTCATTACCGAGAAGTTTGCGTGGATTGATGCCGACGGACGGCCTTGGTATTTCAGCGCGCTAAATCCGGATGAACAAGAGAACTTCTTGAATACCAAACTCCTCATCTATGTCTGCGAGGGCACCGAAAAGGAAATTAAAGACTGGTTCCGCACCATCAACATCGTAGGCATTCCGCTGAATAACCAGGAGACGTTGAATGCCGTGTATTCCGGCCCGTTCGTAACCAAGGCCAAGGAGGAGTTCTCTAACTCGAACAACACCAATATCAACAAGTGGAGCTGTTTCATCCCCGGTTCTGCCAAACGTCAGGACTATTTGGCCGCGTCGTTGGATTGGGTGAGCAAAGGCCATGTAGAGGAGTATATGGCAGTTCACCGTTACGATGACGATATCACCGAACTCAAGGCCTACTTCACTTCCGTCATTGACTGGATTACTTCAGTCTTTGACATCACGCCGGAAAAGGAGATGTGCGGACTCAAATGGGGCGATCTCTATGAATGTTATCACAAGACGGCCTATGATCCGTCGGCAGTGGCCGAGAAGGTCAGGGAGCTCTATGAGAGCTTCTATGTAAAAGAGAAGAAGGGAATCTACGAATACATTCTGGACGGTTGCCAGAACACAAAACTCCTGAATGTCCGCGTGTTTGATGAGCCCACCAAGAAGACCGTGTATGCACAGCAAACCGCTGCAGCCAAGGAGAAGGGCGAATCCAACTGTCCGTTATGCGCCGTGGGCCACGATGCGAATCACACAAAAATCTGGGATCTGAAGGATATGGACGCCGACCACGTCACCGCCTGGAGCAAGGGCGGCGCTACGGATATCGCCAATTGCCAGATGCTCTGCAAAACACACAACCGCGCCAAAGGGAACCGTTGACGGGCGCTGTTTACCTTCGCGGTGCAGGAAAAGGAGTGCAGGATTTGACGCGTTATTATGGACGCGGGGTTTATTTCATGCGGCCGGGGTATTCCTGGAGGGCGTTGGCGAGGATGTTCATTGCCTTTTCGAGGGCGGGGACTTCGAGGACGTAGGCGATGCGGGCGTAGCTGCGGGCGATGCCGGGGGTCTTGAAGAAGGAAGCCGCCGGGGTGATCATCACGGTCTCGTTGTCGAGGCGGTAGGTCGTGAGGAGCCACTTCGCGAATTTCTCGGAGTCGTCGACCGGGAGCTGGGCGACCGTGTAGAAGGCACCGTAAGGCATCGGGGAGAAGACGCCTGGCATCTGGTTGAGGGCCGTGATCGTGAAGTTGCGGCGCTTGATGTACTCGGCGCGGACTTCGTCGAAATAGCTCTGCGGCGTATCGAGGGCGCCGAGGGCGGCCACCTGGCCGAGGACCGGCGGGCAGAGGCGGGACTGCGCGAACTTCATCATCGCGCTCATCACGTATTTGTTGCGGGAGACCATGCAGCCGATGCGGGCGCCGCAGAGGTTGTATCGCTTCGAGACGGAATCGGCCAGGATCACGTTCTGCTCGCAGCCCGGGATGTTCATCGCGGAGAAGTGGGGCTCGCTCGTGTAGCAGAACTCGCGGTAGACCTCGTCCGAGATGAGGAACAGGTCGTGGCGCTGGCAGAACTCGCCGATCTGCAGCATCTCGGCCTTCGTGTACAGCTTGCCGGACGGGTTGCAGGGGTTGCTGATGAGGACGGCCTTCGTCCAGGGGGTCAGGACCTTCTCGAACTCCTCGATCGGGGGGAGGGAGAAACTGTCGCGGATGTTGGTCTGGACGACCTTCAGGTTGATTCCGTAGAGGAAGGCGAAGGTCTGGTAGTTCGTGTAGAACGGCTCCACGACGATGATCTCGTCGCCCGGATTCGCGACGACCTGCATCGCCACGGCGAAGGCTTCGCTGCCGCCTTCGGTCGTGATGATGTCCTTGAGCTCGATGTCGATGCCGATCTTCTTGTAATATTTCTCGATCATTCCTTCCCGCAGCGCCTGGAGACCGGCGGAATTGGTATAGGATACGTGGTTCAACTTCTTGCAATGGGCCTTGAGGGCGTCGATGGCGCAATCGGGGGACTTGATGTCCGGAGCGCCTACGTTCAGGTGGTACACTTTGGTCCCCGCAGCCTCGGCGGCTTCGGAGAAGGGAACAAGTTTGCGGATGGCTGATGCCGGAATGCCGGTGGCCTTTTCTGAAAGTTGTAACATAGTTATGATGGATGTTTTGCTTCTATTTATGCTGAATTAAATATTCTGCAATCTGGACCGCGTTGAGGGCGGCGCCTTTCCGGATCTGGTCGCTGGAGAGCCAGAGCGTGATGCCGTTCTCGCAGCTGAGGTCCTTGCGGACGCGGCCGACGTAGACGTCGTCCTTGCCGCCCGTGAACAGCGGCATCGGGTAGGTCTGGCTGGCAGGGTCGTCCTGCAGGGTCACGCCCTGCGCGGCGGCCAGGGCCGCCTGGACCTCCGCCACTTCCAGCGGACGCTCCGTCTCGATCCACACCGCTTCGGAATGGGAGCGGAGCGAGGAAATGCGCACGCAGGTCGCGGAGCACTTCACGTCGGAGTGGAGGATCTTGCGCGTCTCGTTGAACATCTTCATCTCCTCTTTCGTGTAGCCGTTGTCTACGAAGACGTCGACCTGCGGAATCACGTTGTAGGCCAGCTGATAGGCGAATTTCTCGACTTTGACCGGGCGGTCCGCCGCGAGGTCGCGGTACTGCTGCTGGAGTTCGGCCATCGCCTGCGCGCCCGCGCCGGAGGCGGACTGGTAGCTGGCGACGTGGATGCGGGTGATGTGGGAGAGGGCCTCGATGGGCTTGAGGACGACGACCATCATAATGGTCGTGCAGTTGGGGTTCGCGATGATGCGGCGCGGGGCGTCGAGGGCGTCCGCGGCGTTGCACTCCGGCACGACGAGCGGCACGTCCGGATCCATCCGGAAGGCGCTGGAGTTGTCGATCATAATCGCGCCGTAACGGGTAATCGTCTCCGCGAACTCGCGGGAGGTCCCGGCACCGGCGGAAGTGAAGGCGATGTCCACGCCCTTGAAGTCGTCATTGTGCTGGAGCAGTTTAACTTCGAGTTCCTTGCCCCGGAAGGGGTAACGGGTCCCGGCGCTGCGCGCGGACCCGAAAAGGAGCAGTTCGTCCGCGGGGAAGTTCCGTTCCTCGAGGACCCGCAGGAATTCCTGGCCGACGGCGCCGCTGGCGCCCACGATGGCTGCTTTCATATCTTGTCAGTCGTTTTATAATCCATACAAATAGTTCCTGAAATCCGCATAGTCCCGGCGCAGGGGCGTCTTGCAGGGCGTGCCGCGCATAAAGGCGGCGAGCCGGGCGGGAATCTCCACCTGCGTCCCGGTCGCCTGCTCCACGGTATCCTTGAACTTCGCGGGGTGGGCCGTTTCGAGGAATACCCCGGCCTGTCCGGGCTGCAGGGATTCCCGAAGGATCCGGTAGGCGCAGGCGCCGTGGGGGTCAAGCAGGTAGCCGGTGCGGCGGTGGCAGTCTGCGAGGGTCTCGCGGATCTGCGCGTCGCTCACGGTCCCGCCGCCCACCAGGGCGCGGATGCGGTTCCAGTCTTTTCCGTAAATATCGTAAATTCTTGCGAAATTGCTAGGGGCTCCGACGTCCATTGCATTCGCAAGGGTAGGAATGCTCTCTTTTGGACAATAATTTCCGGTCCGGAGGTACTGGTAGAAGACGTCGTTGGCGTTGTTGGCAGCGATGAAGCGGCGGACCGGAAGACCGGCTTCGCGGGCGAACAGGCCGGCGCAGAGGTTTCCGAAATTGCCGCTGGGGACGCAGAAAACCGCGTCCTGCGCGCGGCCGAGCCGCTGCAGCTGGGCAAAGGCGTGGAAGTAATAGAAGGACTGCGGGAGGAAGCGGGCGATGTTGATGCTGTTCGCGCTCGACAGACGCAGGCGGGCGTTCATATCCGCGTCCATGAAGGCTTCCTTCACGAGGGCCTGGCAGTCGTCGAAGGTGCCGTCCACCTCCAGGGCGGTGATGTTGCCTCCCAGGGTCGTGAACTGGCATTCCTGGATCGGGCTGACCTTGCCCTTCGGGTAGAGGACGTGGACGCGGATGCCCTCCACGCCGAGGAATCCGTTCGCCACGGCGCTGCCGGTGTCGCCGGAGGTCGCGACGAGGATGTGGATTTCCTTCCCGTCCCCGTGGGTGAAATGGGCGAGCAGGCGCGCCATGAAGCGGGCGCCGACGTCCTTGAAGGCGAGGGTCGGCCCGTGGAACAGCTCCAGCGTCCAGATGTTCTCCTCCACCTGCACGAGCGGGCAGTCGAAGCTCAGCGTGTCGCAGACCATCTTCCGCAGGGCCTCCGCGGGGACGTCTTCCCCGAAGAAGGCCTCCGCCGCAGCGCAGGCGACCGCGTGGAAGTCCATCCGTCCGATTTCCGCGAAAAACGCCTCCGGCAGCCGGGGAATCCGCAGCGGCACGTACAGGCCGCGGTCTTCGGCCAGCCCTTTCACGACCGCCTTCTCCAGGCTCGCGAGCGGCGCTTTTCCGTTGGTACTGTAGTATTGCATCAGGCGATCAGCTTGGCTCCCTTGTTCGATACTTTCACGACATATACTTCCGCGTCGATGCCTCGGCTGCGGAAATGGGCGTCCATCAGGTTTCCGGCCTTCTGGGCGATGTCCTGGCGGTCGGCCAGGGCAAAGACGGAAGGACCGGAGCCGGCGATGTTCATCGCCAGCGCCCCCGCCTGCATCAGCGCCGCGCGGAGCTCGTCGAAGCCGGGAATGAACGCTTTCCGGTAGGGTTCGGCGACGTGGTCTTCCATCGCGCGCCCGATCAGGCCGATGTTGCCCGAGTACAGGCCGGCGACCAGGCCGCCGACGTTGCCCCACTGGCGGATGGCGGCGTGCATAGGCACCTCCCGCGGCAGGATGTTGCGGGCTTCTTTGGTGTTGACGGTCAGGTGGGGATGGACCACGGCGCAGTAGAAATTGCCGGGGACCGGCAGTTTCACCAGGTCCAGCGGTTCATATCCCCGGATCAGGATGATGCCGCCCATCACGGCCGGGGCGGCGTTGTCGGCGTGGTAGCCGCCGCTCGCCAGGTTCTCGCCTTCCATCGCGCAGAGGACGACTTCCTCCTCGCCCAGAGGGCAGCCGAAAAGCTCGTTCATCCCGTAGGCGGCCGCGGCGCTCGACGCGGAGCTGGAACCGATGCCGGAACCGGGATAGATCTTCTGGCAGATGCGGACCCGGACCATCGCCTTGTTGCCGGTGATTTCCAGGAACTTGCGTATGACGGGGGTCACGACGTTCAGCTCCGGATCCTCCGGCAGGGGAACGCCCGATTCGTTGCGGATCTCCAGGCCGTCGCCATCGTCGACGGAGATTTCCAGGATGTCGCCGACTTCGTCGAGTGCCAGGCCCATGACGTCGAAGCCGCAGCCCAGGTTGGCGATGGACGCCGGTGCGAAAACGCGTATCTTCTTCTTCTTCATAACCCCGTTAAATGTTGGCGATGCTCATAATGTCGGCGAAGACGCCCGCGGCGGTCACGCTCGCGCCGGCGCCGTAGCCCTGGATCAGCATCGGGTGGTTGTGGTAACGCTCGGTGGTCAGCAGGACGATGTTGTTCGAGCCGTCGAGCCCGTAGAAAGGATGGCGGCTGTCCACGGTCTGGAGGGAGACGGAATAGCGGCCGTTCTCCATCCGGGCCACGAAGCGCCAGTGCTCGCCGCGCGCTTCCAGCTCCCGCCGCTGCGCCTCGAACTGCGCATCCAGGCTCGGAAGCTTGGCCCAGAACTCCTCCATCGGACAGTCGAAGAACTCCTGCGGGATGAAGAGGTCTGCCTCCACGTCCTCCTGGTTTACCCGGTAGCCGGCCTCGCGCGAGAGGATGACCAGCTTGCGGATGACGTCCTTGCCGGAGAGGTCGATGCGCGGATCGGGCTCGGAGAAGCCGCCTTCCTTGGCCAGCCGGACGGTCTGGCTGAAGGGGACGTCCGCGGAGATGGTGTTGAAGATGAAATTCAGGGTGCCGCTCAGGACCGCTTCGATCTTCTCGATGCGGTCGCCGCTGTTGCAGAGGTCGTTGATCGTGCCGATGATGGGCAGGCCCGCGCCGACGTTCGTTTCGAAGAGGAACTTCACGCCGTGGGCCAGGGCCGTGTCCTTGAGGCGGCGGTAGCGGGGATAGTCGGAGGACGCGGCGACCTTGTT
>LUZF01000065.1 GCA_001602865.1 Bacteroidales bacterium Bact_14 | reverse complement strand
GATCTCGCTGCGCGGCTTCGGCGCCGGCAGCGGCCGCGTCATCATCCTGATCGACGGCCATCCCCAGTTCGAGTCCATTTACGGCCACCCCGTTGCTGATGAGTATATGGCCGCCAACGCCGAGCGCGTCGAGGTCTCCCGCGGCGCAGCCTCCGTCCTCTACGGCTCCAACGCGATGGGCGGCGCCATCAACATCATCACCCGCCAGCCCCAGAACGACGGCAACAACCTCAGCGTCAAGCTGATGGGCGGCAACATCGGTACCTTCCGCGGCAACGTTTCCGACACCTACAGGAGCGGCCGCTTCACCTCCACCGTCAACCTCGGCTACGACCGCACCGCCGGCCACCGCGCCAACTCCGCCTTCAACTCCAAGAACGGCATGGTCAAACTCGGCTACGACCTCAGCGACGCCTGGAAGGCCGGCGCGAGCGTCAGCCTCGTCAAAGCCTACTCGGAGAACCCGGGCCCCGTCAGCGGCCCGATGCTCGACGCCTACGCCGACGTGACCCGCGGCATGGCCATCGTCTCCCTCGGCAACAAGTACGAGAAGACCAGCGGCAACATCGACCTCTACTACAACTGGGGCAACCACGTCATCGACGACGGCCATACCGCCGACAAGCCGAAGCAGCCCTTCCTCTTCCACGGCACGGACTACACCGCCGGCCTGACCGCCTACCAGGCCGTCCCGCTCTTCACCGGCAACAGCCTGACCCTCGGCACGGACCTCCTCTTCTACGGCGGCAACGCCTACCGCAACCCCGAGACGGAAATCTACGCCGACCATAGGAAACTCCACGAGGAAGCCGTCTACCTGCTTGACCAGCAGACGCTTGGCAAGTTTATGTTCAGCGCCGGCATCCGCCTCGACAACCACAGCGTCTACGGCCTCGAGTGGATCCCGCAGGCGGGCCTCTCCTTCCGTCCCGAGCCGAAAACGACCCTGAAGCTCTCCGCCTCGAAGGGCTTCCGCGCGCCGAATATGCGCGAGCTCTATATGTATATATCCGCCAACCCGGACCTCCTCCCGGAGAAGGCCTGGAGCTATGACTTCACCCTCGGCCACCACTTCCTCGACGGTGCCCTCAACACCGAACTCAGCGTCTTCTACACGAAAGGCAGCAACATCATCGAAGTCGTGCGCGAAGGCGGCAAGCCCCAGAACCGCAACGTCGGCGCCTTCGCCAACAAGGGCGTCGAATTCGCCGCGGACTGGCGCGTGACCCCGCAGCTGCAGTTCAACACGAACTACAGCTTCCTCCATATGGACACCGTCTACACCGGCGCCCCGAAGCACAAATTCTGGTTCGGCGGCAACTGGAGCGACGGCCGCTTCCTTGCCAGCGCCGGCATTATGACCATCAGCGGCCTCTACCTCACGACCGGGGACAACGCCCGCATCTCCAATTACGCCGACCTCAAGGCCAAGATCGGCTACCAGGTGACCTCCTGGATGCAGCTCTTCGTCCGTGGCGAGAACCTCCTCGGCAAGGCCTACGAGACGATGGACGGCTTCCCGGGTCCCGGCGCGACCGTCCTCGGCGGCATTTCGCTGACCCTTTAGTTATCCAATTTCAATAACACCCTGGCGCGGTCCGGTTCCGGATTGCGCCTTTTTTCGTATCTTTCGGTCAGCAAATCCAGAGACTTATGGACCAGCCGAAACTGGAGCGCATGCTCCGCCTGATGAAACTCCTCTCCGGGAACGTCGACTACACGATCGGTGAGCTCGCGGACCGGCTCGAGATGTCCCCGCGGACCGTCTACCGCTACCTCGACACCTTCAAGAGCGCAGGCTTCGCCGTTACCAAGCTCTACGGCGACGTCTACAAGCTCGCCCGCCTCCCGAAGCACGCCGTCGAAATCGACAAACTCATCTACTTCTCCGAAGAGGAAGCCTACCTCGTCAACTCCCTCATCGACCAGCTCGTCCCGACCAACAGCCTGAAAGCCAACCTGAAAGAAAAGCTCTCCGCCATCTACAGCTCGACCAGCATCGCCGACTATGTCGACCGCCGCAGCAACGCCGCCCACGTCGAAGCCCTCGGCAAGGCCATCGAAACGCAGCGCCAGGTGCTGCTGAAAGACTACGAATCCGGCCATTCCCATACCATCCGCGACCGTCGCATCGAGCCCTACGGCTTCACCTCCGACTACATCGACGTCCTCGGCTACGACCTCGAGGACGGCGCCAACAAGACCTTCAAGATCTCCCGCATCGGCGAGGTCGAAGTCCTCGAAACGGAATGGACCGACGCGGAGCGCCACCAGCCCCAGAAGATGGACATCTTCCGCATCAGCGGCGTCTCCCCAATCCACATCCGCCTGAAACTCAGCTTTATGGCGAAGAACCTCCTCGTCGAGGAATATCCCCTCGCGGCCCGCGACCTGCGCCGCGAAGGCAGCGACTGGATCCTGGACACGCAGCTCTACGGCCTGAGCGGCGCCGCCCGCTTCGTCGCCGGCCTCCTCTCCGAAATCGACATCCTCGAAGGCCCGGAGCTCAAGGACTGCCTCCGCGACTCCCTGGCCCAAGGACTGAATAAACTATGAGCATTATGAAGAAGATTTTATTATTAGGAACGGCTGCATTGCTTGCCCTGGCTTTCCTGTCAGGCTGCGGCACGGCCGCGAAAACGCCCGAGGAAAAAAGCGCGGACCGGGAGCGCACGGCCCGGCTTGTCCGGCAGATGCTGGATGAACGCGCCTTCGACATCGACATCATCCATATGATGCCGCTCCGCGGCTCGTCGAGGGCGGTTACAGGCTATTCGATTACCGTAGACGGCTCGACCATCGATTCGCACCTCCCCTACCAGGGTCAGGCGCGCAACGTTCCCTACGGCGGAGGGAAAGGGCTCACTTTCAAGGAAGAAATCGAGTCCTACACGGATGGCGGGCAGAAGAAAGACAGCCGGACCCTGGTCATCACCGTCAAGAACGAGGAAGACAATTACGTCTACAACCTGGAGATCTTCGACAACGGGGAAGCCTCCGTCCACGTCCGGGCCCGCAACCGTGACAGCATCAGCTACCGCGGCCGGATGAATCTCGATTACAAGAAAGACGAAGTACAGTAGCCGCCATGAACCGTTCGAAAAAGGCCGCATACCTCTTCTGCGCCGGCCTGCTGCTGGCCGCGGCCCTCTCCTGCACCAAAACTGAAAAGCGCGTCCACGTGATGGGCTACAACGTCGGCGCCTTCGGCAAGGAGCTGGAAGACAGCGCGCCGTTGATCGCCGCGATGATTCAGGAACTGGGCGCCGAGACGGTAGCGCTCGAAGAGCTGGACAGCTGCAACCGCCGCCACGACATCGACCAGGCGCAGCACCTCGCCGACGAGCTGAACGCCCGCGAAAAGGGCTCCGGAAAGCCCTGGAGCGCCCGATTCGGCCGGGCGATGGCCTATGCCGGCGGCGCTTACGGCTGCGGCGTCGTGACGCGCGAGCGCATCCTGGACAGTTTCAACATCCCCCTGCCGCAGGAGGACGGAGGTGAGCCGCGCGTCTGCGTGGTCATCGAGACGCCGCGCTACGTCTACGCCGCCTGCCACCTCG
>LUZF01000064.1 GCA_001602865.1 Bacteroidales bacterium Bact_14 | reverse complement strand
CAGGCGGCCAGCGGCCCCGCGACGGCGTCGAGCGCGTCCAGCGGCCGCGCCACGACCGTATCCGAATCGAGGTAGCAGAAATCCCCGTCCACGTACTCCCGCATCCCGGTCTTCAGGAGGCGGGAACGCTTCATCGCGGGCAGCGCCGGATCCAGTTCCACCGGGATGACCCGGTCGAAGAGGCGCAGGAAGGCTTCCGCCTGCGCTCCGCGCGCTTGCAGCGCCTTTTCGGTCGCCGTATCGGTCAGCAGGAGGATCCGTGCGTCCGGATTGCGCAGGCGCGCCGAGGCTGCGGAAACGAAGGCCTGCTCGAAGTAAAAGCCTTCCGTCCCGCACGCGAGAACATATAGCAACTGCGTGGTCATCAGACGCAAATATAACATAATATTCGGGAAATGACTATCTTTGTTCCCGTGAACGAAAGCAGCAACATCCGCATCGCCCGCAACACCCTGATCATCTATTTCAGGATGGCCATCACCATCGTCGTCGGCCTCATCGCGAGCCGGCTGGTGCTCCAGGCGCTCGGTGCCTCGGATGTGGGTCTGTACAGCGCCGTGGGCAGCGCGGTGGCCATCGTGACCGTCATCACCTCCTCCCTGACAGTGACGACCCAGCGCTTTATGAACATCGAACTGGGCAAGCCCGACGGCAACCCGAACCGGATGTTCAACATCTGCTACACGGTCCACCTGGCCGGCGCCGTGGTCATCTTCCTCCTGCTCGAGACCATCGGCCTCTGGTACATCCACTACAAGCTCAACGTCCCCCCGGGCAAGGAAAGCGACGCGATGTTCGTCTTCCAGGTTTCGACGCTGGTCGCGTGCCTGGGCATCTCCAACGTCCCGTTCCAGAGTATGTTCAACGTCCACGAAAGGTTCCTGACCATCGCCATCGTGGACATCGTCAACGTGATGGTAAAGCTGGGCGCCGTCATCGCCCTGCTGTACCTGCGCGACAAGGTCAACGGGCTGCGCGCCTATGCGCTGATGATGAGCCTGATGGTCTGGATCTCCTTCGTCGTGTACCGCGTCCTGTGCCACCGGAACTGGCCGGAGACCGTGCGCTGGTCCTTCGTCCGCGACCGTTCCGCCTACAAGGACGTGCTCTCCTTCAGCAATTACAACCTGCTGTCCGCCGTCTCCGTGATGGCCCGCGGACAGGGTTCCAACATCCTGATCAACGCCTTTTTCGGAACGACGGTGAATGCGGCGTTCTATTATGCCACGACGGTCCAGTCCTACGTGGACCGCTTCCTGTCGAATTTCGACATCGCGGCCTCGCCGCAGATCATCCAGAACATCGGCAGCGGCAACGAAAGCCAGGCCATCCGCCTGACCTCCCGCGTCAGCCGCATCTGCATCCTGCTGTTCCTGATTATCTTCTTCCCGCTCTGGAGCGAGCTGCCGTTCATCCTGCGGATGTGGCTGGGAAGCGGCATCCCGGACCAGACCCTGGAAATGTGCCGCTGGACGCTGGTCGTGGCGGCCGTGGCCTCCACTTCCGCCGGCATCATCCAGATCATCAACGCCTATGGCCGCATCAAGTGGTACAAGATCCTCGGTGCGGTCCTGTTCATCGCCTGCCTGCCGGTGGGCTGGTTCCTGTTCCATACGGGGCATTCCGCCAGCTCCATCATCGTCGCTTTCGTGGTGGCGGACATCCTGACCCGCATCGGCCAGTTCGCCCTGCTGCGCGTCCATTTCCGCTTCCCGGTCGGCCGCTTCCTGCGCGACGCCTACCTGCGTCCGCTCGGCGTCGTCGCGCTGATGTTCGCCTATCTGGCGCTGTACCGCCTCTGGGGCCCGGAGACCACCTGGGCGCGCCTGCTGGGCATCGTCCTGACCCTGACCGTCGTCTGCCTCGCCGCCTTCTTCATCGGCCTGACGGGCCAGGAGCGCTTCCGCATCCGCAAGCACCTGTACCGCCGCTGGAACGCCTGGTCCTGGGACCACTGCCATAAGATGCGCATCAACTGGCTCTGGAAGAAGACTTTCGGCCGCAGGATGGCCTGGAAGGACCCGCAGGACCTGAACGAGAAGATCCAGTGGCTCATCTGCAACACCGATACATCGGCGTGGACGCAGCTTTCCGACAAGCTCCAGGTCCGGGAGTATGTGGCCTCGAAGGGCCTCGGCGACCTGCTGGTCCCGCTGCTGGGCAGCTGGGAGCGCTCGGCGGACATCCCGTACGAGAGCCTGCCGGAGCGCTTCGTCCTGAAATGCAACCACGACAGCCATTCCACGCACATCGTCGATCCGTCGACGGACCGCGCCGCAGTAGGGGAGGCGCTGGACGCCGCCCTCGCCGTGAAGCTGGGCTACAAATACGGGGAGACCTTCTACAATCCGATTCCGCCGCGCATCCTTGCGGAGGAATACCTGGACTCCGGCAGCCGCCTGCCGGTGGACTACAAGGTCTGGTGCCTCGACGGCAAGCCGTATTGCATCTTCACCTGCTCCGACCGCGAAGACCGGAGCCTCGTGATTTCCGTCTACACCCCGGACTGGCAGCCCTGGGAGGGCGCGCTGGTCTATTCGGAGCACTTCCGGCCCGCCGAAAGCGCGCTGCCGCGCCCGGCATGCCTGGACGGGATGCTCCGGGCCGCGGAAACGCTCGCGGCCGGCTTCCCCGAAGTCCGGGTCGATTTCTATGAGGTACGCGGAAGGCTCTATTTCGGCGAGATGACCTTCGCCAGCGCCTCCGGGATGATGACGTATTTCACGCCGGAATTCCTGCGGGAGATGGGCTCCCGCGTCACGCTGCCGCGGGAATAACTACCGCGGCAGGATCTCCACCTTCAGCTTGGCGTAAGCCCGCTCGACTTTCTCCAGCGCCTTCTCGACGGAAACGTCCGTCGCGAGGAGGACACCGTAGCGCCGGTGGCCTTTGACCTCCGGCTTGCCGAAGAGGCGGATCTGGACGCCTTCCTCGCTGAGGATGTCTTCCAGGCCGCTGAAACGCACCTTGTCCGTGTCGCCTTCGATCACAATGGCCTTCGAGGCGCTCGGGCCGTAGAGGCGGATCGCCGGAATCGGGAGACCGAGGATGGCGCGGGCGTGGAGGGCGAATTCGGAGAGGTCCTGCGAAATCATCGTGACCATACCCGTGTCGTGCGGGCGGGGGGAGACTTCGCTGAAGATGGCCTTGTCGTCCTTGACGAACATCTCGACGCCGAAGATGCCGTAGCCGCCGAGGGCGCCGGTAATCTTGCGCGCGATGTCCTGGGCCTGCGCGAGGGCGCTTGCGCTCATCGCCTGGGGCTGCCAGGATTCGCGGTAGTCGCCGTCGACCTGGTGGTGGCCGATCGGGGCGAGGGTCGTCGTGCCGCCGCAGTGGCGCACGGTCAGCATCGTGATTTCGTAGTCGAACTTGATGAAGCCTTCGACGATCACGCGGCCTGCGCCGGCGCGGCCGCCTTCCTGGGCGGTGTGCCAGGAGGCGTCGATGTCCGATTCGGACTTGATGACGCTCTGGCCGTGGCCGGAGGAGCTCATAATGGGCTTCACGACGCAGGGGATGCCGATTTCCTCGATGGCGGCGCGGAACTGCTCATAGTTGTCGGCGAAGCGGTAGGTCGCCGTCGGCAGGCCGAGCTCTTCGGCGGCGAGGCGGCGGATGCCTTCGCGGTTCATCGTGAGGAAGGTCGCTTTCGCGGTCGGGATGACGTTCCAGCCTTCCTTTTCGAGGGCGACGAGGGTCGGGGTCGCGATGGCTTCGACTTCCGGGATGATGAAGTCCGGTTTTTCCTCTTCGATGACGCGGCGCAGGGCGTCGCCGTCGAGCATGTTGATGACGTGGCAGCGGTGGGCCACCTGCATCGCGGGAGCGTTGGCGTAGCGGTCGACGGCGATGACCTCGACGCCGTAGCGCTGCAGTTCGATGGTTACTTCCTTGCCGAGTTCGCCGGAGCCGCAAAGGAGGGCGCGCTTGGCCGTGGCAGTCAGGGCGGAGCCTAATGTAAGCATATGATCGTTAAGTTTTTAAATTGACAGGACTGTAAGAACGTTGATGAGCTCGCGGTCGATGGGCTTGTCGAGCTTGATCGCACGGGAAATCGGGACGTAGACGATTTCGTCGTGCTTGAGGCCGATCATCACGTTGCGCTGGCCTTCCTTGAGGGCTTCGATCGAGGCGACGCCGAGGCGGCTCGCGAGGATGCGGTCGCGCGCGGTCGGGGAACCGCCGCGCTGGAGGTAGCCGAGGATCGAGACGCGGACGTCGTACTGCGGGTATTCCTTACGCATACGTTCGGCGTAGTGCATCGCGCCGCCGTCCTTTTCGGAGACGAGGACGATCGAGCTGTTCTTGCTCTTGCGGATGCCGCGGCCGATGAAGGTAGAGAGCTGGTCGATGTCGGTCTTGTCCTCGGGGATGATAGCGGCTTCGGCGCCGGCGGCGATCGCGCTGTTCTGCGCGAGGAAGCCCGCGTCGCGGCCCATCACTTCGACGAAGAAGATGCGGTTGTGGCTGGTCGCCGTGTCGCGGATCTTGTCGACGCATTCGACGATTGTGTTGAGGGCCGTGTCGTAGCCGATCGTCACGTCGGTGCCGTACAGGTCGTTGTCGATCGTCCCCGGGAGGCCGATCACCGGAATGTCGTGCTCCGCGGCGAGCGCTTCGGCGCCCGCGAGGGAACCGTTGCCGCCGATGACGATCAGGGCGTCGATGCCGAACTTGACGAGGTTGTCATAGGCCCTCTGGCGGCCTTCCTCGGTCATGAAATCCTTGCTGCGGGCGGTCTTGAGGAAGGTGCCGCCGCGCTGGATCATGTTGCTGACGCTTTCCGTCGTCAGTTCGCGGATCTCTCCGTCCATCAGGCCTTCGTAGCCCCGGTAGATGCCCTGGACCATCCAGCCTTCGCTGATCGCGGCGCGCGTCACGGCGCGGATGCACGCATTCATCCCCGGCGCATCTCCTCCGGACGTCAGAATGCCAATCGTTCTTGTCTTTTTCATACCTCAAATATACCGATTCCTCCCGACATAATCAAACTCTTTTTATCATTTTCCTCCCCCTCGCTGCCGGAAAGAATAGATCGCCTGAAACCCTTCGCTGTCTTCGACAGCTCGTCGCGCTAGCGCGACACCTATCCAACCCCAACCCCTTTCAGGGGGTTAAGAAGTGTCGCAGGTGTGGAAAGGGCGGCGGTACCTGCAACGCTTTACTGAAACCGAGCGAGTTCTCCGTCGCAGGTATCCCTCCATTAATTGCACCTGCGACGTTCGTCGAATTCCTGCACGTTCCGCCGCCCCGGGCGGGTGGCATCCTCAAAAACGGGCGAAAATGAGGACGGCGGTGCGCCCACGAAAAAAGTGAGGAAGATGTGGAGGAAAATGATTAAATTTGGAAAAGGAATCGTGGTAAACAGGCAATGGGAATGCGGCTGCAGCGACTGGTGATTGACGCGGGTTTTACCTGCCCCAACCGGGACGGGACGCTCGGCGCCGGCGGCTGCACTTTCTGCGACAACGCGGCTTTTCATCCGGCTTATACGCAGGGGAAGAGCATCCCGGAGCAGCTTGCGGCCGGGATGGAGTTCCACGCCCGGCGGGGGAGGAGAGGCCGGAAGGCGGACGGGTATCTGGCGTATTTCCAGGCGTATACGAATACCTATGCGCCGCTGCCTGTCCTGAAGGAACGGTATGAGGCGGCGCTGGCGTATCCGGGGGTGAAGGGCATCGTCGTCGGCACGCGGCCGGATTGCGTCGATGCCGGGAAACTGGATTACCTGGCCTCCCTGCGCGAGCGCGGAGCTATCGTGGAAGTGGAGTATGGCATCGAATCGGTGTATGATGAAACGCTGCGGCGGGTGCATCGCGGGCACGATTTTGCCTGCGCCGCCCAGGCCGTCCGGGAGACGGCGGAAAGGGGCATCCCCGTGGGCGGACACATCATCCTGGGGCTGCCCGGGGAGACGCGGGAGATGCTGGTGGCGGAGGCGGATGTCCTGAATGACCTTCCGCTGAACAGCTTGAAATTCCACCAGTTGCAGATCATCAAGGGGACGCCGATGGCGGAGGAGTTCGCTGCAAGGCCGGATGATTTCCTGCGCCTGGGGCCGGATGGATACATCGAACTGCTGGCGGATATTCTGGAGCGGCTGCGGCCGGACATCACCGTGACCCGCATCGCGGGCAGCGTCCCTCCGGCCTTCACCGACGCGCCCTGGGGCCTGCTGAAACACGAGGAACTCGTGCGGCGGCTGCAAATGAAATTGAAGGAAAAAGGAATAAAAAGATAAAACAGTTTATGGAAAGGATGATTCGAAGAGTCGTGGCGTCGCTGGTGGCGCTGTGCGTGACGGCGGCTTCCGGGTGGAGCCAGCCGCTGATGAACCAGGCGAAGGATATGAGCCGGGACTATGTGGATATGACGGCGACGTACTTCTTCGCCGAGAAACTGGCTGCGTTTGACGCCGCGGAGGGCGTGGGCTTGGTGCAGTGGGGCAGGTACAGCCTCGAGCCGCGCCAGGCGTTCAACACGAATACGGTCGTGATGGACCGCCTGCCGATGAAGGATTTCCCGGAGATCGGCTACGTCAACGATCCGGCGTTTTCCTTCCGGCTGGATTTCATTTCGGACCGCACGGTCCGCGTCCGGATGCTGACTTCGCTTGTGCCGCCCGGGGACGGCGGGGAAGTGATGCTCAGCGAAGCCTTCCTCGCGGAAGACCCCCACGCGTCCTGGACTTGCACGGAATCGGAGAATGAAATCACCTACACGGGCCCGAACGGTTCCCTGACGGTCGTCCGGGAGCCCTGGCGGCTGATCCTGCGCGACGCCTCCGGCAAGGTCCTGACCCAGACCTGGGCCCGCGAGGACAACGAGGTCAGCCAGGTCAAGGTCCTGCCTTTCGGCTTCCGGAAAAGCGGCGTCGACAACTCCCGGCGCCTGAATCCCGTCTTCAGTCTCAAGGCGGGGGAGCGCATCTACGGATGCGGCGAGTCGCCGACCGGCCTGAACAAGGCCGGGCAGAAAGTCCACCTTTTCGTGACCGACCCGCAGGGCCCGGAGACGGACGAGATGTACAAGCCCGTTCCCTTCTACCTGTCCAACCGCGGCTACGGCGTGTTCATGCATACGTCCGCGCCCGTGACCTGCGATTTCGGCGCAACCTACGTCGGCGCGACGAAGCTCTTCATGGCGGACGAGGCCCTGGACTTCTTCCTGTTCCTGGGGACGCCCGCGGAAATCCTGGACGCCTACACGGATGTGGTGGGCAAGACGCCGATGCCGCCGACCTGGAGTTTCGGCACCTGGATGAGCAGGATTACGTATTTCTCCCAGGAAGACGGGTATGAAATCGCCGCGAAGCTGCGGGAGAACCGCATTCCGGCGGATGTCATCCATTTCGACACCGGCTGGTTCGGCGTGGACTGGCAGTGCGATTACAAGTTCGCGGAAGACCGTTTCCCGGACCCGGCGAAAATGGTCCGGGACCTGCTGGACGACGGCTTCCACATCAGCCTCTGGCAGCTGCCGTACTTCACCCAGCACAACGTGTTTTACAAGGAACTGGTCGAGAAGGGACTCGTCGTGCGGAACGCAGACGGCTCGCTGCCCTATGAGGATGCCTGCCTCGACTTCACCAATCCGGAAGCGGTCCGCTGGTACCAGGACCGCCTGCGCGCGCTGCTGGAGATGGGCGTCGGCGCCATCAAAGTGGACTTCGGCGAAGGGGCGCCTTACGACGGCTTCTACGCCAACGGCCGCGGTGGCTTGTATGAACACAACCTCTACCCCGTCCGTTACAACAAAGCGGTCTGGGAGGTGACCAGGGATGTGCAGCAGCCCGAGGGCGCCATCATCTGGGCCCGCTCCGCCTGGGCCGGCTCGCAGCGCTACCCGCTCCACTGGGGCGGCGACGCCGCCAACACCAACGAGGCGATGCTTTCGACCCTCCACGCGGGCCTGAGCTTCGGCCTCTCCGGCTTCCCGTTCTGGAGCCACGACATCGGCGGTTTCGTCCTTTCCACCCCGGAGGACCTCTACCGCCGCTGGCTGCCTTTCGGCTTCCTGAGTTCCCATACCCGCAGCCATGGCGCGCCGCCGACGGAGCCCTGGCTCTACAACGAAGCATTCACCGCCTACTACCGCGCCTCCGCGGAGTTGAAATACAAGCTGATGCCGTACATCCTGGAGCAGGCCCGGATCTGCACGCAGACGGGGCTCCCGATGCTCCGCGCGCTGTTCATCGAATACCCGGAGGATCCGACGGCCTGGCTGGTGGAGGACCAGTACCTCTTCGGCAGCGACATCCTCGTAGCCCCGATTTTCGACACGCCGGAACGGATCGCCGGAGCGGATCCCGAGGCGGATCCGGCCCGGACGACGGGCCTCCGCCACTGGACCCGGCAGGTCTACCTGCCCGGCGGCGCCTGGGTGGATTACCAGACCGGGAAGACCTACAAGGCAGGGTGGAATGAGATTACGACGGATGCGCTGGAGGCCGTGATCCTGGTCCGCAAGGGGGCGGTCATTCCGACGGCCAAGGTGGCACAGAGCACGCGGGACATCGACTGGTCCGCCGTGCGCAACGTGAAATACTGAAAAATGATTACATTTGCCTGAGATTAGAAAACTGATTCATGAAAATGAGACGTGTACTGGCGCTGTTTGCGCTGATGATGGTCGCGACCGGGCTGCAGGGGCAGATCCGGGCGGTCTTTCCGCCGCAGGGGGAAGTGGAAGAATACGGAAGGGCGGACTTTACCGTCGTGGTGCGGGGCGAGTTCGGGAATCCGTACCTGCAGGAGGAGGCCGCGGTGGATATGCTGCTGACTGCGCCTTCGGGGAAGGAGTTGCTGCTGCCGTGCTTCTACGAGGGCGGTGAGAGCCGGTCCAATTCCCAGTGGTCGGCGCGCTTCATGCCGCAGGAGGCGGGTGAGTACCGCTACCGCTTCGTCTACCGGGAGGGCGGGGAAGAGAAGGACCGTTCCGCGGAAGGGACCTTCACCGCCGTCAAGGGCCTGGGCGAGGGCATCCTCCACACCGACGGCGACTGGATCCTCCGCTTCGACCGCGGGACGCCGTTCCGCGGCGTCGGCGAGAACATCTGCTGGGAATCCCGCGACAGCGACGACTCGAAATTCTTCAAGGAGCTCCACGAGCAGGGGGACAAGTACAACTACGACTATATGCTTCCCAAGCTCGCGGAGAACGGCGGCAACTTCACGCGTTTCTGGATGAACAACTGGAATTTCCCGATCGACTTCCAGACCCGCTTCAACAACCGCCGCTACATCCCGACTTCGGATTATATGAACCAGAGCGCGCTGCAGCGCCTGGACCACGTCATCGCCCTGGCCGAGCGCCTCGACATCCGCATCATGCTCTGTATGGGCCCCGGCAACGCGCGCACCGACGCCTCCTTCTTTACGGATCCGGCCGCGAAGGCGCGCTACCGCAACCGCCTCCGCTACATCGTGGCCCGCTGGGGCTACAGCGGCGCCATCGGGATGTGGGAGTTCTTCAACGAGATCGACAACATCCAGTTCCGCGACGCGGACAATCCGATCCCGGCGGCGGACATCGTCGCCTGGCACGCGGAAATGGCCGCCTACCTGAAATCCATCGACCCGTTCGGCCACATCGTCACGACCTCCATCTCCCACCGCGACCTGGAGGGCCTGAACTCCGTCCCGGACATCGACCTCAACCAGAAACACATCTACCGCAATACGAAGGACATCCCAGCGACCATCCTGGACTACTCCGCCCGCTTCGGCAAGCCGTACGTCATCGGCGAGGCCGGCTACGAGTGGGACTGGAACCTGAATTTCAACGACTTCGCCGAGGAGATGGACCGGGACTTCCGCAAGGAGCTCTGGTACGGCGTCTTCAACCCGACGCCCGTGGCGCCGATGTCCTGGTGGTGGGAGTTCTTCGAGGACAGGGATATGATGCGTTACATCCTGCCGGCGCGCATCGTCAGCGAGATGATGCTCTCCGCAGGCCGGGGTGAATTCGAGCGCATCGAGGCTTCCTGCAGCTCCGAAGCCTACGCCGTCCGTTGCGGCGACCAGGCCTTCGTGTACATTTACAACGCTTCGGAACTGCCGGTGCAGCGCGTGGAGGTGGAGCTCGGCGGGAAGGGATCCGTCGTCATCGGGGAGTTCGACATCGAGGAGCAGCACAGGGTACGCCACCGCCACCGCACTTCCTACCGCAACACGCTGGCGCTGACGACGAACGTCGCCCCCGGCGGGGAGGCGGTCTACGTACTGGATCTGTAGCGGGGGAGCAGGCTAGTGCCTGAGGAGCTCGAGGTCCTTCTTCAGGATGATCTTCGGGTCCATCATCGCGACCTTCTGGAAAAGCAGGATCATATAGCCGTAGGACAGGTAGACCTTGTCCTCGTGCTTGCCGCGGCGCCACCACTTGTAGAAGCCGACGGGATCGTTCTCGAAGGGGATCTTGGCCTTGATGCCGGCGCTGTAGCCGGGATAGTCGATATTGAGCTGGAGACCCATGAATTTCTTATAGTAGTCGGGATCGGCGCGGCGCAGCTTGCTGACGAGCGGATTCATGACTTCGAAGGGGTCCACCTTGAGGGATTTTTCCCGGACGATCATCTTGTGGATGCGGACGGGGTCGACGGTAATCCAGGCCCCCATTTTCAAGGTCTGGGGTCCTTCATCCGTCTCCAAGGTCAGCTCATCCATTGAGTAGTAGACCTTTTCGGAATCCAGAGGATAAATGGCGTCCGTTTCCATCGGAAAATCCCGTTTAAAGCCGAAATCGAGCAAATTTATGTAAAAAATCCCGGAAATATCCTAACTTTAGGGAGGTAATTTAAAGATTTTTAGTCGATTTGGCGCATTCTGTCTTATTTTTGAGTTTTTCCGGGCTTTATGACGACCCGGGTTATGCCGCTTTGCGACGGGCCGGCAAGGTGTTGGATTTGACGCAGTTGGAGGGTACCTGCTGCTATTGCGACCCCGTCTCGGCCGCGGAAATCCGGATGAAAACGGGAGAAAATGAGAAAAAGGCGATCCGCTTCATCGACACCGGGGATTACCATTACCTTACCCTTTTCCGGCTCGAGCGCATCGACCGGCCGTTCCTCCTGCTGTATTACGACAACCATCCCGACGACCAGGACGCCGCCTTCGGAGAGGACATCCTTTCGTGCGGTAACTGGGTGGCGGCGGCGCGGCGGCTGCCCCGGCTCGCGGGGGTCCTGCGCAACGGCGTGCCGGCGGGGGACTGGAACCC
>LUZF01000063.1 GCA_001602865.1 Bacteroidales bacterium Bact_14 | reverse complement strand
CTGGCTGGTCGGCGAAGGCGCGAAAGCCCTCGGCGACCAGGCCCGCCTCGCCCGCGCGAACGAAATCTCCCTTGCGGTGCTCGGGAGCGCGCTCGCGGAGGGCCTGATCGCGGACGGCGCTATGAAGACGAGCCACAGCGCCCGCGGTTTCAGCAATGGCTACGAATGGTGGCCTCAGTGCGAAGCCATCATCGGCTGCACGAACGCCTGGCAGCTGACCGGCGAAGATCGCTACCTGGAGTCCGCCCGGCAGCTTTGGGACTACGTCAAGGCCCATTTTGTCGATCCCGCCGCCGGCGGCTGGTTCAAGTCCCTCCGGGACGACGGGACCCCGACCGGCGCGCCGAAAATCAGCCAGTGGAACTGCCCCTACCACAACACCCGTCTCTGCTACGAAATGATCTCACGCCTTACCCGATAAGCCATGAAAAGAATCCTTGTCCTGGCCCTTGCCGCCTGCCTCCTTCTGCCGTGTGCCTGCACGTCTCCGGAGAAGAAAATGGCCGCGCAACTCAAGTCCGAAATCACGGATGACCTGGAAAACAACCTCCTGCCTTGGTGGATGGAACATGTTCCCGACGATGCCGACGGCTTCTGGGGCGAAGTCCGCTACGACGGGAGACCGGTGATGGAAGCCAACCGCGCCGGCATCCTGAACGCCCGCATCCTCTGGACCTTCTCAAGCGCCTACCGTGTGCTCGGAAAAGCGGAATACAAGGCCCTCGCCGACCGTGCTGCAAAGTACTACCGGGCCCATTTCATCGATCCGGAGTACGGCGGCGTTTTCTACCAGCTGACCCCCGACGGGGCGCCTTCCGAGCCGCAGAAAGTGACCTATTGCATCGCCTTCGGCATCTACGCGCTCTCGGAGCACTACCGTGCGACCGGCGATCCGGAGAGCCTCGCGGCCGCCCAGGGCCTCTTCCGGGATTTCGAGGAACATATCTATGACGCCGCGCAGGGCGGTGGCTACATCGAAGGTTTCACCCGCGACTGGCAGATTCCCTCGCCGCGTCCGGGCCGTCCCGCCGTCACCAAGACGATGAACACGCACATCCACATCATGGAGGGCTTCACGAACCTCTACCGTGTCTGGCCCGACCCGGTCCTTCGCGACCGCCTCTTCGAGCTGACGGACATCCTCCAGACCCACCTCTACAATGCGGACACCCACCACCTGATTCTCTTCTGCGACCGCGACTGGAACGATTTCAACAACGCCGACTCCTACGGCCACGACATCGAAACCTCCTGGCTCCTCTGCGAAACCGCCGAAGTCCTCGGTGACCAAGCCCTGATTGAAAAGATCCGCAGCCAGGCCATCGATATGTGCTCCACCGCCCTGGAGGAGGGTCTCCGCCCCGATAACGCGCTGATGTACGAGAAGCGCGGCGACGGCAGCTACCAGTCCAATTCGGCCTGGTGGTGCCAGAACGAGACCGTCGTCGGCTGCATCAACGCCTGGCAGATTACCGGCGACAAACGCTATCTGGAGCAGGCGGCGAAGACCTGGGAGTTCATCAAGCAGTACCACATCGACCGCGAGAACGGCGGCTGGTTCTGCAACCTGAACGACGACAACACGCCCCGCCTGCAGGAGATGAAGGCCAGCACCTGGAACTGCCCGTACCACAACAGCCGCATGGCATATGAACTGATGGCAAGAATCAAATAAACCGACGACTATGACCTTCGAAGAGAAACTCAAGGTCCTCCGCAAGGACCACGAAGCGCTGCTCAGGAAACGCAACGCCGCCGTCTATGTCAACGGCGTCTATGAAAAATACGAAAATCCCATCCTGACCGCGGCCCACGCGCCCCTTTTCTGGCGCTACGACCTCAATCCGGAGACCAATCCCTACCTCGAAGAACGCTTTGGCATCCACGCCGCCTTCAACAGCGGCGCCATCAAGTGGAAGGACAGGTACCTCCTCTGCGTGCGCGTGGAAGCCGCCGACCGCAAGTCCTTCTTCGCGATGGCGGAGAGCCCCAACGGCATCGACAACTTCCGTTTCTGGGACCGCCCCATCACGATGCCCGAATGGGGGGAGCCCGCGACCAACGTCTATGATATGCGCCTCACGGCCCACGAGGACGGCTGGATCTACGGCATCTTCTGCGTCGAGCGCAAGGACCATTCGGCGGAGGGCGACCTCTCCGCCGCGACCGCCGCGGCCGGCATCGCCCGCACGAAGGACTTCGTCGCCTGGGAGCGCCTCCCGGACCTGAAGTCCGCCTCCCAGCAGCGCAACGTCTGTCTCCATCCGGAGTTCGTGGACGGCAAATATGCCCTCTACACGCGTCCCCAGGACGGCTTCATCGACGCGGGCAGCGGCGGCGGCATCGGCTGGACCCTCGTGGACGACATCACCCACGCCGAGGTGAAGGACGAAAAGATCATCAACGCCCGCCACTACCACACCATCACGGAAGTGAAGAACGGCGAAGGCCCCGCGCCCATCAAGACCCCGCAGGGCTGGCTCCACCTCGCCCACGGCGTGCGCGGCTGCGCCTCCGGCCTCCGCTATGTCCTATATCTATATATGACCGCGCTGGACGACCCGACCCGTGTCATCGCCGCCCCCGCGGGCTTCTTCATCGCCCCGGAAGGGGAGGAGTACATCGGCGACGTGATGAACGTGACCTTCTCCAACGGCTGGATCGCCGATCCGGACGGGACGGTCTTCATCTACTACGCCTCCTCCGACACGCGGATGCACGTGGCGACTTCAAGTATCGAAAGATTAGTGGATTATTGCCTGCGGACAGCCCCTGACGGCCTTTCCACCGGCGATACGGTCCGCCGCCTGAACGCCCTCATCGACGCCAATCTTGGAGGAAAATCGTTGTAAAAAAGGAAAAGAAATTATACCTTTGGCGGATTAAACGTTCTTGACAACGCTTTAAATACTCTAAATATTAACCTAAAAAACGTAGCATGAAAGGTAAACTTTTTGCTTCTCTGGCGTTTCTGCTCCTCGGCGTAGCCGCGCTGGCGCAGACCGTCCGGATTTCCGGTACGGTCGTCGATGCCATCGGCCCCGTCATCGGTGCGAGCGTCATTGAAAGCGGTACCTCGAACGGTACCGTTACCGATCTGGACGGTAATTTCGTTCTGAACGTCAGACCCGGCGCGACGATCGAAGTTTCCTCGATCGGTTACAAGACCGAGACCATCGCCGTCGGCGACCGGACTACCTTCAACGTAACGCTGCAGGACGACACCGAGCTCCTCGAAGAGGTAGTGGTCGTCGGTTACGGTACGCAGAAGAAGAAACTGGTCACCGGTTCCACCGTCCAGGTGAAGGGCGACGACCTGGTCAAGCTCAATTCTACCAACGCCCTCGGTGCGATGCAGGCATCCTCCCCGGGTGTGACCATCATGAGCAAGACCGGCCAGCCCGGCGGCGGTTACAACGTCAACATCCGCGGTATGGGTACCATCGGCAACTATGAACCGTTGTATGTCATCGACGGTGTGGCCGGCGGCAACATCAGTTCCCTGAACTCGTCCGATATCGAGAGCATCGACGTCCTCAAGGATGCGGCTTCCTGTGCCATCTACGGCGCCCGCGGTGCGAACGGTGTTATCCTCGTGACCACGAAGCAGGCCAAGTCCGGTACGTATACCGTGACTTACGACGGCTTCTACGGCATTCAGAATGTCCAGAGAATGCCTGAATTCCTCAATGCCCGCCAGTATATGGACATCCAGGACCAGGTTTCCTTCAACATGGGCAGACCTCTCACCGACTGGGCGAACATTCTCGACCCGAATCTGTACAACAGCATCATGGACGGCTCCTTCGTCGGTACGAACTGGCTGGAGGAAATCCGCAACCAGAACGCTCCCACCCAGAATCACGCCGTCAACATCATCGGCGGTTCCGAGCTTTCGAAGTTCTCCCTCGGTGTGAGCTATGTCGACCAGCAGGGTATCTTCGGCAAACCCGCCGCTTCCAATTATTCCCGTCTGACCACGCGTCTGAATTCAGACCATGTGCTCTGGCGTGTAGGCGACCTCGATATCATCTCCTTCGGTGAGAACCTTACTTTCACCCAAACCAAGAACAGCGGTATCGAGCTCGGCAACACGTATTGGAACGATATCTTCAATATGATGTCCGGCAACCCGCTGGTCCCGGCTTATCTGGAAGACGGCTCCCTGGCCGAGTATGACTGGCTCAAGAACAGCGGTGTCTGGAATCTGGTAAACACCATTTCCAACCCGATCGGTGAGATGGTTTACTCATCCCGCGGCAACAACGAATATCACGGCTACAATCTCAATATGTCCGCCAATCTGCGGGTGCAGCCCATCAAGGGCCTCACCTGGAAGAGCCAGTTCAACTACAACCTGAGCACGGGGACCGGTCGCCGGTACAGCATGATTTACAAGCTTACCAACCAGTCGTTCAGTGATTCGGACTCTGTCCAGCAATCTGCATATGCCGGTTGGAGCTGGTCTTGGGAGAATACGGTGAACTACCTGTTCAACCTGGGTCAGAACCACTTCGACGTGCTGGTCGGTACTACCCTGCAGCACAGCGGTTTCGGCGAGAGCATGGAAGCCGACAAGGGAGATGGCAAGTGGCCTAATCAGTGGGCGTATGCCTACCTGGGAAACATGAACGGCGACCCGAGCGTGGGTGACGTCCGTGGCAGTACCTGGGGTGACAATGGCCTCGCTTCTTTCTTCGGCCGTATCAATTACGACTACGCCGAGAAATACATGCTGTCCCTGATTCTCCGTCGAGACGGTTCTTCGAACTTCATGCGCGGTCACCGCTGGGGTACCTTCCCGTCGGTTTCCGCCGGCTGGGTCGTGACCAACGAACCCTGGTGGAACGCGAATGCCGTCAACTTCCTCAAGCTGCGCGGCAGCTGGGGCCAGAACGGTAACTGCGATATCGATGGTTTCCAGTACCTTTCCACGATTTCCGTAGGTGCGGCTGACGGTGGTTATTCCTTCTATACGGGACCTACCTCCACCAACTCCGGTACCGGCGCCTATGCTGACAAGCTCGCCAACCCGGACATTACCTGGGAGACTTCCCAGCAGCTTGACCTCGGCTTCGACGCCCGCTTCTTCCGCAACCGCCTCGGTGTTGTGTTCGACTGGTACCAGAAGGACACGAAGGACTGGCTCGTTGTTGCGCCGGTGATGGGCCACTACGGCCTTAACGCTCCGTACATCAACGGTGGTGATGTCCGCAATACCGGTTATGAACTCTCCTTCACCTGGAGCGACGCGATCGGCAAGGACTTCTCTTACAGCATCGGCGTGAACGGCGCGTACAACAAGAACCGCGTCACCCGTATCGCCAACGAAGAAGGTATCATCCACGGTCCGGTCAATGTCGTTCAGGGCATTGCTGAGCTCTACCGCGCCCAGGTCGGCTATCCGATCGGTTACTTCTGGACCTACCAGACCGACGGTGTCTTCCAGAATCAGGCTGAAATCGACGCCTGGAAGGCCCAGGGCCTCGGAACGATTGTACCTAATCTCGTTCCGGGAGACCTTAAGATTGTGGACCAGAACAAGGACGGTATCATCAATGACGCTGACAAGACGATGACCGGAGATCCGAACCCGGATCTCAATGTAGGTCTGAACCTTTCCGTCTATTTCAAGGGCTTCGACCTTGGCGTCAGCGGCTACGGCATGTTCGGCCAGCAGGCTTTCCGTGCCTACCGCCGTTACACCGACAGCCAGTGGAACAACTACACCACCGAGGTGTACAAGTACTGGCATGGCGAGGGTACATCCAACAAGTACCCGCGCCTGGTTGCAGGTACCAATTACAACTACATCAACAACACGGATATCTACGTTGAAGATGCAGACTTCTTCCGCATCCAGACGGTTACGCTGGGTTACGACCTCAAGCGTGCCTGGAAGAACGCTCCGTTCGGCCAGTTCCGCGTGTATGTCCAGGCCCAGAATCCCTACATCTTTACGAAGTATATGGGTATGGATCCTGAGCTCGGTACCTCCTCCGGCTTCGATGATTGGGCCAAGGGCATCGATCTGGGTTACTATCCCCAGGCCAAGAGCCTCATCGCCGGTGTGAACCTGACGTTCAACGGCGTCAACCGCCAGAAGACGGATGCTTCCCCGGTTCCTGCCAACTACAACGTTCCTGAGCGCAT
>LUZF01000062.1 GCA_001602865.1 Bacteroidales bacterium Bact_14 | reverse complement strand
CCGATGATCTTGATCACGTCGTGGGTGAAGATCTTGAGGGCGAGCTTCGCGCGCTCGTTGCCTTCCGCGATCGCGACGTCCAGCTCACGGCAGTCGGAGGAGACGCCGGAAACGCCGAGGAAGCCGCTCTTGCGGTTCATCAGCTCGGTCATCGCGTCGGGCGAGATGTTGTCCTTCTTCATCAGGTAGGGGACGATGTTCGGGTCGATGCTGCCGCAGCGGGTACCCATAATCATACCTGCAAGGGGGGTAAAGCCCATCGAGGTATCGAGGCACTTGCCGTTCTGGACGGCGGTGATGGAGCTGCCGTTGCCGAGGTGGCAGGTGATGATCTTGGAATTCTGGAGGTCGATGCCGACGAGCTTGGCGGCCTTGCCGGCGACGAACTGGTGGCTGGTGCCGTGGGCGCCGTACTTGCGGACGTGGTACTGCTCATAGTACTTGTACGGCAGACCGTACATATAGTTGTAGGCGGGCATCGTCTGGTGGAAGGCGGTGTCGAACACGACCACCTGCGGGACGGTCGGCAGGACCTGCTGCATCGCGCGGATGCCAAGGATATGGGCCGGGTTGTGGAGCGGGGCAAAATCGCAGCAGATCTCGATCTTCTTCATCACATCCTCATCCACGAGGGCGCTTCCGGAGAAGAAGTCGGCACCCTGGACGATGCGGTGGCCGACGGCCTCGATATCTTCGAAGGACGCGAGCACGCCCGTGCCGGGGGCGACGAGTTCGTCCAGGACGAGCTGCATACCTACTTTGTGGTCCGGAATCGGGAGTTCCTTGCGCACGTTTTCCTTGCCGGTCGGCTTGTGGGTCAGGATGCCCATCGGGAGGCCGATTTTCTCGACGAGGCCTTTCGCCAGGAGGTCATAGACATCGTCGTTCTTCATGTCCAGCAGCTGGTACTTGATCGAAGAGCTGCCGCAGTTGATTACCAGAATGATCATTCCAAGGGTTTTTTATGAAATAAACGTTTAAATCAGCCAAAGATAATAATAATTCGGTAAATTTCCGCCGGGGAGATTACAGCTTTGAAAGAGGGGAGGAAATATGCGGAGTATCTGGCTGTGGCGGGGACGGGAATCGGCTGCGCGCTGCTGGTGGTCCTGTTGGAGCGGTTCCAGGTCCGGGCGGCGGGGGGCGCGGAGGCGCTGCGTGCCCTCATCGGGCGCATCCCCTTCGCGGATGCGCAGACCGGGCCGCTGCTCTGCGCGCTGCTGACGGGCAGCCGCAGCGGGCTGGGGCGGGAGGTCACCGCCAGCTTCCGCGCCGCCGGCGCCTCCCACCTCCTCGCGCTCTCCGGGCTCCATCTGGGCTTCATCTACGCGCTCGTGAGCCGCATCCTCTCGCTCCCCGGGAATGCCCCCGCCGTCCGCCTGGTGCGGAGCCTCGTGGTCTGTCTTTTCTGCCTGGGATATACGTTGATGACCGGGGCGTCACCGTCGACGGTGCGCGCGCTGCTGTTCATCCTGCTGCGGGAGGCGACGCGGATGATGCCGGGCCGGCGGTGCAGCGGCGGGCAGATCCTGGCGCGGGCGCTGTTGATCCAGCTGGCCATCCGGCCCTCCGTGGCCCTGAATGTCGGCTTCCAGCTCTCCTACCTGGCGATGCTGGGGATCTTCCTGGTGTATCCGCACCTGCGGGACTGGTTCCCCGCCGGGAAGCGCTTCAATCCGATGAAATGGATCTGGGACAAGGCGGCGCTGACCCTGTCGTGCCAGGTATTTACGGCGCCGCTGAGCTGGCTGTATTTCCGGAGTTTCCCGCCGCACTTCCTGCTGGCGAACCTGCTGGCGCTGCCGCTGACGGAGGGGCTGCTGACCGCGGGGGTCGCGTGCGTGGGGCTGAGCGCGGCGGGGGCGTGCCCGCC
>LUZF01000061.1 GCA_001602865.1 Bacteroidales bacterium Bact_14 | reverse complement strand
GGGTCGCCGAGGCCGCCGCGATGCTGGGCTACGACTACCGCCTCCACGGCGTCGTCGTCTCCGGCGACCGGAAAGGCCGCACCATCGGTTTCCCGACCGCGAACCTCCAGCTCTACGAGCCGCTGAAGCTGCTCCCGGGCGACGGGACCTACGAGGTCGACGTCGAGACGACGGGCCGGCGCTTCCGCGGGATGTGCAACATCGGCGTGCGCCCCACGGTCAGCGCCGGCAAGCACCGCACCATCGAGACCCACATCTTCGATTTCGATGAGGAGATTTACGGCCTCGATATGACGGTCTCTTTCCGGCGCAAGATCCGCGACGAAAGGAAGTTCTCCTCGCTCGAAGAATTGCGCCTCCAGTTGGAAAAGGACAGGGACTTTTGCAGGAAATAAAAAAATTATAAGTATATTTGCGCTGCAGGGTTCTGTCTGAAAGGCAGGACTCCTTTTTAATTATCAAACGAAGAAGAATGGCAGAAGTGCATTACATGACCCAGGAGGGTCTGGACAAACTGAAGAAGGACCTCGCCGACGCGCTTGCGCAGCGCCCGGTGATTTCGGCCCAGATCGCCGAAGCCCGCGAGAAGGGGGACCTTTCCGAGAATGCGGAGTACGACGCCGCGCGTGACGCGCAGGGTCTGCTCGAAGTCAAGATTGCGAAACTGAAGAACCTCGTCGCGAACGCGAAGATCATCGACGAATCCCAGGTCGGCACGGACAAGGTCCAGATGCTGAACCGCGTCAAGGTCGAAAACCTCGCCGCGAAGCAGGTGATGGAGTTTACCATCGTCGGTGAGACCGAGGCGGACTTCACCGCCGGCAAGCTCGCCGCCACGACTCCGATCGGCCGCGCCCTGCTCGGCCACGCCAAGGGCGAAATCGTCGAGGCGAAAGTCCCCTCCGGCGTCCTGAAATTCAAGATTCTCGACATTTCCCTCTAAAGCTATGGCAACCATTTTCACCAAAATCGCCCAAGGCGAGATTCCTTCCTACAAGGTCGCCGAGAGCGAGGATTTCTATGCCTTCCTGGACATCGCCCCGCTGGCGAAAGGCCATACCCTCGTGATTCCCAAGCACGTGGAAGACGACTACATCTTCCACCTCGACGAGCAGACCTACGAAGGCCTCTGGGCCTTTGCGCGCAAGGTGGCGGTCGCGCTGAAAGCCGCCGTCCCGTGCCGCCGCGTCGGGGTCGCCGTGCTCGGCATGGAAGTTCCCCATACCCACATCCACCTGGTTCCCCTCCAGACCGAAGGCGACCTGGATTTCCGCAAGGAGAAGCTCAAGCTCTCCGCCGAAGAGAACCAGGCCATCGCCGACGCCATCCTGAAAGCCTATGAAACGCTCTAGCCTTATCGCCCTCCTGCTCGCCGTCCTCGCGCTTGCCGCGTGCGGCAGGAAGACCCGCATCGAAGGGACCCTCGCCGGGGCCCCGGACAGCCAGGTCATCGTCAAACTCCTCGACGTCAACGCCTACAAGGTGCTCGATACCCTGAAGACCAACGCCTCCGGCGCTTTCTCCTGCAAGCTGGACGTCCAGCCGGGACAGCCGGAATTCGTCTACCTCTTCTACAAGGATACGAAGATCGCCTCCCTGCTTCTTGAGAACGGGGACCGCGTGCGCGTCAGCGCCGATACGCTGGGCGCCTATACCGTCGAGGGCTCCCCGGAGTCCGAAAAACTGCAGCAGATCGAGACCGACTACAGCGCTTTCATCCGGAAGTTCGTCGACGAACTCTCCGCGACGCCCGTCGCGACCGCCTCTCCGGAGGAGATCAAGGCGATGCAGCGCCGGCTGAGCGGCGAGTATGTCGCCTATTACCGCAAGGCGTTGCAGTATGTCCTGACGAACTCCCATTCCCTGACGGCCGTTCCCGTGCTGTTCCAGAACGTGACCGAGGACTTCCCGGTGTTCAACCAGGACACCGACGCGATCATCTTCGGCAGCGTCTGCGACTCCTTGAAGGCCGTGTATCCGGATTCGAAATACGTCAAGGCGCTGGAGCGCGAGGCGAACGCCCGCAAGAACAACCTCCAGATCAGCAAGCGGATCGAGTCCGCCCCGGAAATAGGCTATCCCGACCTGACCCTGCCGGACGTGAACGGCCGGAAGGTCTCCCTCTCCTCGCTGGATTCCCGCGTGGTGCTGGTCCATTTCTGGACGGCGAACGAGCCGACCCACGTCCTCTTCAACGCCGAAGTCCTGAAGCCGATCTATGAGAAATACCACGCGAAAGGGTTCGATATCTACGAGGTCTGCGTCGATACCGACAAGGCCCCGTGGGCTGCCGTCGTGCGGAACCAGCAGCTTCCGTGGACGAATGTCTGCGACGGCCTCGGCGTCGCGTCCCCGGCCTTCACGCTCTACGGCGTGGACCGCATCCCGACCTCGGTCCTGATCGTCGACGGCGCGCTGAATACGGAAAGCATCGACGCGGAAGCCGGCCTGCGCCGCTTCCTGGACAGGAAACTGCGCTGAGAACAGGCTAGAACAACCGCTTCTTGGGGGTGGTTGTCAGGAATTGCTTCAGATAGAACGGTTCGAAGTACGCGATGTCTTCGAACCGTTTTTCGTGGAAACGGGCGCGGGCGGGACGGAGCATTCCGGCGGCCTTCGGGCAGCACTGGACGAAACGGGCCTGCGGCCCCGCGAGCACCTCGGCGCACTTTTCGGCGCCGTCCCCGATGAAGAGGACCGGGCCCGCCGCGCGCTCGGCGGCAAAACTCTCCGCGTCGATGACCAGCGGCTCCACCTCCGTGAGCCTTTCCCCCTCCGGGGTGAAGACGGCGGTGTACACCTCCATCCGCCGCGCATCCACCAGCGGCACGATGCGGCGGCAGCCCTCCGGCACCAGGCCTTCGTCGCACGCCTGGGCGACCAGCGTGTCGAGGGTGCCGACGGCGACCAGCGGCAGGTCCGCCCCGAAGCAGAGGCCCTTGGCCGTCGAGACGCCGACCCGCAGGCCGGTGTACGAGCCGGGGCCCATCCCGACGCAGACCGCGTCGCAGTCCTGCGCCCGCAGCCCCCGCTCCTGCAGCATTTCCTGCACGAAGACGGCGGTCATCGAGGCGTGCGCGCGGGGGACGTCGCTCTCCCGGCGGGAGACGATGACCCCGTCCTCGGCGAGCGCCGTGGAACAAAGCGCGGTGGATGTTTCGATCAGCAGGAGTCTTTCCATAATCTTATTGCTTGAACAGCAGGGCTTTCAGGAAAGGGAACACCTTGTATGCCGTATCCTTGACCGGGGGATACAGGACCGAGCGGGAGAGCGTCTCCTCATCGACCAGCTCGAAATAATTGTTGATGGAATCGAAGCAGACGGCGAGCGTCCCGAGCACGAGGAACGCGGTCAGGACGGCGAGCACCGCGCCCAGCGTCTTGTCCAGCCAGCCCAGCATCGCGAGTTTCAGCGCGCCGGAGACCAGCCGCCCGATCAGCGTGAAGAGGACGATGACCAGCACGAGGATCAGGATGAAGGAGGCAATCTGCAGCACCGTCGGCGACAGCTCGGCGAACTGGGGCGCCTGCTCCTTGAGCCAGCTGCAGAGCATATCCGAAAAATGGAAGGCGATCCAGACGCCCGCGACGAGCGCCAGCAGGGCCGCGGCCTGGGCGACAAAACCCTTGGAAATGCCCCGGATGATGGCCGGGACGAAGCATACCAGGATAATGATATCTAGGATACACATATCTTTTGCAGAAGATGCAGGAATTCGCTATATTTGTCAATTGCAAAAATAGAGAAAAAATATGACATTCAAGGAATACAAAGGGCTGGATTTGGTCGCGGTCGGAAACGAGGTCCTGGAGCGCTGGAAGCGCATCGGAGCCTTCGAAAAGTCCCTGGAAATCAGGGAGGGCGCGCCCGAATTCGTCTTCTTTGAAGGTCCCCCTTCCGCCAACGGAATGCCGGGCATCCACCACGTGATGGCCCGTTCCATCAAGGATGCGATCTGCCGCTACAAGACGCAGACCGGCTACCGTGTCGCCCGCCGCGCCGGCTGGGATACCCACGGCCTCCCGGTCGAGATCGGCGTCGAGAAGAAACTCGGCATCCACAAGGAAGACATCGGGACGCGCATCTCCGTGGCGGAGTACAACAAGACCTGCCGCAGCGAGGTGATGAAATATACCGCCGAATGGGAGTCGATGACCGAGCGCATCGGCTACTGGGTGGATATGAAGGATCCGTACATCACCTACGACAACCGCTATATCGAGACCCTCTGGTGGCTCCTCCGCAAGATCTACGACAAGGGGCTCCTCTACAAGGGCTACTCCATCCAGCCGTACAGCCCGTCCGACGGTACCGGCCTGAGCTCCCACGAGCTGAACCAGCCCGGCTGCTACAAGGACGTGACCGACACGACGGTGACCGTCCAGTTCGCCGTGGAAGGGGAGAAGGACCTTTATTTCCTCGCCTGGACGACGACGCCCTGGACCCTGCCTTCCAATACGGCCCTCTGCGTCGGCCCGAATATCGACTATGTGAAAGTCAAATCCGCGAATCCGTATACCGGCGCCCCCGCGACCTACATCGTCGCCCAGGCTCTGGTCGGTGCGTGGTTCAACGACAAGGTGCCTTACGAGGTGCTCCCGGGCGTAATGAAGGGCTCCGAACTCGTCGGAATGCGTTACAAGCAGCTGATTCCCTGGTTCAAGCCCCTGGAAGGCGACGCCTTCCGCGTGATCAGCGGCGACTACGTGACGACCGAGGACGGTACCGGCATCGTCCATATCGCCCCGACCTTCGGCGCCGACGATAAGTTTGTCGCCGCCGCTTTCAATATCCCGCCGATGATGGTGCTGGACGCCAACGGACGCCGCCAGGCCCAGGTGGACCGCCAGGGCCGTTTCTTCCGCCTGGAAGATATGGACGAAGCCTACCGCGCGACGGTGGATCCGTCCTATGTGGAGTTCAGCGGCCGCTACGTGAAGAATGCGTTCGACGACAGCCTCCCGAAGGATGCGCCGACCCTGGACGTGGACCTCTGTATGATGCTGAAGGCCGCAGGCCTGGCATTCCGGATCCAGAAGCACGTCCACAGCTATCCCCACAGCTGGCGTACCGACAAACCCGTCCTCTATTTCCCGCTCGACGCCTGGTTCATCAAGGCCTCCGCGGTGAAGGACGAAATGGTCGCCCTCAACAAGCAGATCCGCTGGAAGCCCGAATCGACCGGTACCGGCCGTTTCGGCGTCTGGCTTGAGAATATCCAGGACTGGAACCTCTCCCGCAGCCGCTTCTGGGGTACGCCCCTCCCGATCTGGCGGACCGAAGACGGGAAGGAGGAGATCTGCATCGGTTCCGTGAAGGAGCTCTACGCCGAAATCGAAAAGTCCGTCGCCGCCGGCTTTATGAAAGCCAACCCGCTCAAGGCCGCCGGCTTCGACCCCGAAGATATGTCGAAGGAGAATTATGACCGCATCGATCTCCACCGCCCGTATATGGACGAGGTCTTCCTCGTGTCCCCGACGGGCCGGAAGATGACCCGCGAAAGCGACCTGATTGATGTCTGGTTCGACTCCGGTGCGATGCCGTACGCGCAGGAAGGCCTGCGCAGCCTCGGCTCCCCGAAGTTCGGCTGCACGGCCGACTTCATCGCCGAAGGCGTCGACCAGACCCGCGGCTGGTTCTATACCCTCCACGCGATCCATACGATGGTCAGCGGGACCCCCGCCTTCAAGCGTGTAATCTCGAACGGCCTCGTGCTTGACAAGAACGGGGAGAAGATGTCCAAGCGCCTCGGCAACGCCGTCGATCCTTTCGAGGAGCTCGACAAGTACGGCGCCGACGCCCTGCGCTGGTATATGCTGACGAACGCCCAGCCCTGGGACAACCTCCGCTTCGACGAAGCGGGCGTGGACGAAGTCCGTCGCAAGTTTTTCGGAACCCTCTACAATACTTACTCCTTCTTCGCCCTCTATGCCAACGTGGACAAGTTCTCGCCGGAAGGGGCGAAGGTGCCGGTGAGCGTGCGCCCGGAGATCGACCGCTGGATCATCTCCCTGCTGAACAGCCTGATCCGGGACGTCCGCGCCGCCTATGAGGATTACGACGTGACCCTCGCGGGCCGCCTGATCCAGGATTTCGTCTGCGACCATCTCTCGAACTGGTACGTCCGCCTGAACCGCAAGCGTTTCTGGGGCGGCAACCTGGACCGCGACAAGACCGCCGCCTACCAGACCCTCTACGAGGTGCTGAAGGACGTCGCCGTACTCGCGGCCCCGATCGCGCCGTTCTATATGGACCAGCTCTACCGCGACCTGGTTCCGGAGGCGGAGAGCGTCCACTTCGCGCTGATGCCCGCGTCCGATGCGAAGCTCATCGACAAGGAGCTGGAAGAGCGGATGGAGCTCGCCCAGAAGGCGACCTCGATGGTGCTCGCCCTGCGCCGCAAAGTCGGCATCAAGGTCCGCCAGCCGCTCTCGAAACTGATCATCCCGGTGATTTCCGACGACGTGAAGACCCGGCTGGAGCAGGTCAAGGACATCATCCTGACCGAGGTGAACGTCAAGGAGGCGGAGTTCCTCTCCGACACGACCGGCATCATCACGAAGAAGATCAAGCCGAATTTCAAGACCCTCGGCAAGACCTACGGCCCCCGGATGAAGGAGATCGCCGCCGCGTTCACGGGCTTCGACCAGAAGACCATTTCCGCCATCCAGGCGGCGGGGACCTACGAGTTCAACCTCCCTTCCGGCCTGGTGGTCCTGAATCCGGGCGACTATGAGATTTCCTCCGAGGATATGCCGGGCTGGCTCGTCGCCTCCGAAGGCCCGATGACGATCGCCCTCGACATCGAGGTGACCGACGCGCTGCGCGCCGAAGGCATCGCCCGCGAGCTCGTGAACCGCATCCAGAACCTCCGCAAGGAGATCGGCCTCGACGTGACCGACAAGATCAACGTCGGCATCTATGCGGAAGGGACGGATTATGATGAGATTGATACTTCCCTGATTTCCCATCGGGAATACCTGGCTTCCCAGACCCTGGCCCGGAAGATCGTGCTCGGCCGTACCGCCGATTCGCCCGCTTCCGCCGCCGACGTGGAATGGAACGAAGTCCTGATAAAGATTGATGTGAAAAAAGCTACGATTCTCTAACCTATGGAAGAAGAAAAAACCCGTTACAGTGATGCCGAACTCGAGGAGTTCAAGACCATCATCCTCGGCATGCTCGAAAAGGCACGGAGCGAGTACAACAACCTCCGCCAGGTCGTGATGCACAATGGCAGCAACGACATCGAGGACACTTCTCCGTCCTTCAAAACCGTCGAAGACGACGGCGCGAACCAGCTTTCCAAGGAGGAAGCCAGCCAGCTCGCCCAGCGCCAGTACAAGTTCATCCAGAACCTCGAGGGGGCTCTCGCCCGCATCGAGAACAAGACGTACGGCGTCTGCCGCCTGACCGGCAAGCTCATCCCCAAGGAGCGCCTGCGCCTCGTGCCGCACGCGACCCTGACCGTCGAAGCCAAGGAAATGCTCGCGAAGGGCATCAAGCCCCAGCAGTAGCGTTCCATGAAATTGGATGCCCGGGAAAAACGGCTCCTGCTGATGGGAGTCCTGTTGGTTGTCGTGGACCAGGTCTCGAAGGTCCTCGTCAAGTCCAATATGTCTGTCGGCCAGAGTTTCAACGTCCTCGGAGACTGGTTCCGCATCTGTTTCATCGAGAACAACGGAATGGCTTTCGGGATGACGTTCGGCGGCGTCGTCGGCAAATACCTGCTGACATTCTTCCGGATCGTCCTGTTCGTGGTGCTGGTCCGGTGGATCCATAAGCTGGGAAAGATGGAGGGGACGCCGACCGGCGCGCTGGTGGGCCTTGCGCTGATTTCCGCGGGCGCCCTGGGCAACATCATCGACTGTATGTGCTACGGCCTGATCTGGGATTATGCGCCGTTCATGCAGGGAAAAGTGGTGGATATGCTCTATTTCCCGATCATCGACACCTATGTCTTCGGGAAACACATCACCTTCTTCGATCCGGTCTTCAACGTGGCGGACAGCTGCGTGACCGTCGGGGCGTTCTACCTGCTGTTCTTCCATTGGAAATTCTTCTCCGTGTTCTTCGGAGACGAAGACAAGACCGCCAAAGAAAAAGAATGAAGCTGAAGGATACCGTTCCGTACCTGCTGTTTTCAGCCGTCTGCCTGGGACTGCTCGGCGTTTTCAAGGGTGCCGTGCTGTTCCACCTCGAAGAGTACTCGATGTTCTCGACGGACGCGGTCTGGCTGAAGGCTTTCTTCGAGCAGCCGGGCGGCATCATCCCCCTCGCGGGGGCTTTCCTCGTACAGTTCTGCTACTATCCGCTCCTGGGAGCGCTGCTGATGCTCCTGTTGCTGCTGGCGCTGCAGCGGCTCGTCCGCGCCGCGACCGGCTGCGGAACGTGGACTTCTTTCGCGCCGTCGCTGATGCTGGTGCTCTATGCGGCGCGGATGGATTATGGCTCGTACCTGCCCCATTCCTATGGGGTTCTCTTCGGGCCCGTGCTGGGGGCGATGGTCGCCGTGGGCTTCCTGTGGCTGTACGGGCGCTGTTTTGAAGGGAAGAAGCTCGCGCCGCTGTGGCTCGCGCTGCTGCTGGTTGCGGGATATGTGGCTTTCGGGTTCTATGCGCTGCTCGGGGCGCTGCTGATC
>LUZF01000060.1 GCA_001602865.1 Bacteroidales bacterium Bact_14 | reverse complement strand
GGGCGCTGAGGGCCTGGATGGCGAAGGACATGTCCATAATCTCGGCGGGGTGGCCGTCGCCGGCGGCGAGGTTCACGAGGCGCCCTTCGGCGAGGATGTAGACGCGCCGGCCATTTTCCAGACGGTACGATACGATGTTCTTGCGGGCCGGGGCGGTCTCGACGGCCATCGCGCGCAGCGCGGCCATATCGACTTCGACGTCGAAATGGCCGGCGTTGCAGCAGATGGCGCCGTCCTTCATCGCGAGGAAATGCTCGCTGCGGATGACGCCCGCGCAGCCGGTCACGGTAATGAAGAGGTCGCCGAGCGGCGCGGCCTGGGCCATCGTCATCAGCTGGAAGCCGTCCATCACGGCCTCCATTCCCTTCACCGGATCCACCTCAGTCACAATGACTTTCGCGCCGAGGCCCTTGGCACGCATCGCGACGCCCTTGCCGCACCAGCCGTAGCCGGCGACGACCACGGTCTTGCCGGCCACGATCAGGTTCGTGGTCCGGTTGATGCCGTCCCAGACGGACTGGCCCGTGCCGTAGCGGTTGTCGAAAAGGTGCTTGCAGTCGGCGTTGTTCACGAGCATCATCGGAAAGGCGAGCTTCCCGGCGCGGTCCATCGCCCGGAGGCGCAGGATGCCGGTCGTCGTCTCCTCGCAGCCGCCGATGACGCCCGGGAGGAGCTGCGGGAATTCCGCGTGGATCAGGCTGACGAGGTCTCCCCCGTCGTCGATGATCAGGTTGGGGCCGACTTCGAGGACGCGGCGGATATGGTTCTCGTATTCCTCGGGGCTCGCGCCGTATTTCGCGAAGACGTTCAGGCCGTCGTGGACCAGGGCGGCGGCGACGTCGTCCTGCGTCGAGAGCGGATTGCTGCCGGTCACATACATCTCGGCGCCGCCCGCCGTCAGCACCTTGCAGAGGTAGGCGGTCTTGGCTTCCAGATGGACGGAAAGGGCCACCTTGAGGCCCTGGAAGGGCTTTTCAACCAAAAACTCCTGCTCCAGGCTGCGGAGCAGGGGCATATGCTGTTTGACCCAGTCCAGCTTCAGGGCGCCGTCGGGCCAGAGGGCGGGGTTCGCGATGTCGCTCATCATTTCGGATTGCTGTAGACGAAGAAACGGATGCGGGAGATGTCGTATTCCACGTAGATGGCGCCGTTGGAGAGGTAGCGCCAGTCGACCTTCAGGTCGCAGGCGGCGCCCAGGGCGCGCGTCCAGCCGTTGATGCGGCGGAACTTCTTCTCCAGGCGCGGGTCGGCCTTGACGATCGCCGTCTCGAGGGTGTTGTCCATCGAGGAATTCAGGCGCATTCCCTTGATCGTCGCCGTGCCGTCCCCGATCTTGATGTCCTCATACACGAAGGTCGACGGGGCGAGCCGGATCGCCTCGAGGAACTGCTCGCGCTCCTTGGCGCGGTTGAGGGTATCGGTATAATGCATCGACTTGCCCGGACGGATTGTCGGGGTATCGTCGTTGGACTGCGCCGCGGCGCACACCGGCAGGGCCAGCAGGACGGCCGCAAGGACATATAGGAATCTACGGATCATAACGCGCAAAAATACAATTTTCTTCGCTCCAAAACAACAATCAAGCCAGTTCAGAAAGCTCCAGCCAGCGCAGCTCCTTCGCATCCTGCTCGTCCTTCAGCGCGGCGTAGCGCGCGGAGGCGGCGGCGATGGCGGCGTAGTCCGCCGTGCCGCCGGAGAGCAGCGCCTCG
>LUZF01000059.1 GCA_001602865.1 Bacteroidales bacterium Bact_14 | reverse complement strand
CGGTCCTGATCGAGACGATGCGCCGCGAGGGCTTCGAGCTGCAGGTCGGCCAGCCGAAGGTGCTGGACAAGACGATCAACGGCCAGCGCTGCGAGCCGATCGAGGACCTCTCCATCGAGGTTCCGGAGGAGTTCGTCGGCGCAGCCATCGAGATATCCACCCGCCGCAAAGGCGCGCTGGTAAGGATGGAGCCGCGCGGCGACCGGACCCTGCTGGAGTTCGAGATCCCGACCCGCGGCCTGATGGGCCTGCGCAGCAACCTGCTGACCGCCTCCCAGGGCGAGGCCATCGTCGCCCACCGCTTCAAAGAGTACCAGCCCTACAAGGGGGAAATCGAGCGTCGCAACAACGGCTCCCTGGTCTCGCTGGAGCAGGGTGAGGCCGTGGCCTATTCGATGAACAAGCTCCTCGACCGCGGGCGCTTCTTCGTCGAACCCGGCGAGCCGGTCTATATGGGTATGGTGGTCGGTGAGCACACGCGCGAGCGCGACCTCAACATCAACATCTGCAAGACCAAGAAGCTGACCAACGTCCGCGCCTCCGGCTCGGACGAGAAGGTGATGCTCCCGCCGGCCATCAAGTTCTCCCTCGAGGAGGCCCTGGAGTACATCCAGGAGGATGAGCTCGTGGAAATCACCCCGCACGCGATGCGGATCCGCAAGATCCTCCTCGATCCGCTGGCGCGCAAAAGAAATAGTGACAACGAGGATTGATTATAGAAAAAATTTTGTTACCTTTGCAACCCTTTGAGATACCTGTAAAAGGCTTGAAGAACGGAAAGAACGTATTCCATTGGCATTCTGACGGTTCGTTCTTCCGCGAGTTCGGAGAATCCGGAATTCTGGACGCAGACCTCGAGATCGAGGCCGAGGTCGATTACGAGGATTATTCCGTCGCGCTCGCCTGCAGGATTGACGGCAGCGTGGTCGTCGCCTGCGACAGGTGCCTCGAGGACCTGACCCTCCCGGTCCATGCCGCCTACGAGCGGGACGATTACGGAGACGCCAGGATCCTGGACCTGAGCCAGGATATTTACGACGAAGTATGCGTTTCGCTTCCGCTCCGCAAGGTCCACCCCGACGGGGAGTGCAATGCCGAGACGATGAAATATTTGAGCAAATAATAGTTTAAAAACAGAATAACAATGGCACATCCGAAACACAAACTTTCCAAGCAGAGAAGGGATAAGCGTCGTACGCACGACTTCGCCCCCGTCCCTACCCTCGCCACTTGCCCGAACTGCGGCGCTACCGTGATCTATCACCGCGTATGCCCTGAGTGCGGCTACTACAGAGGACGTCAGATCATCGAGAAGGGTATCGAATAATCCTTCCCCTTGGTCCCATAGTTCAACGGATAGAACGGAGGTTTCCTAAACCTTAAATACAGGTTCGATTCCTGTTGGGACTACGGANNGATCCGGTGTGCCATTATTGTTATTACAGCACCAGGGTCCGGGAATATTCCGGGAGATCCGGGGCCTGGAGGAGGCGGAGGGTCGTGGAGGCAAGGTCGATTTCCAGGTAGATGTCGTCGAGGTCGGGGGCGGTCCAGTCGTAGCCGGAGGCGGCGATGTATTCGCCGACCGCGAAGGAGCGCAGGACGCTCCGGTCGGCGGAATACACGTCGAGCCGCAGGCCGTCGTCGCGCTGGCGCGGGACGACGGCGGCGGCGAGGGT
>LUZF01000058.1 GCA_001602865.1 Bacteroidales bacterium Bact_14 | reverse complement strand
AAGTACGGGCCGGCGGGCTGCGGCGTGGCGCCTTCCACGGCGGCGAAGCCGGCGAAGAAGGGCTCCGCGAGCCGCCGGAGCGTCGCTTCGAGCCGGTCCTCTTCGAGGTTGGCGACGACGGTGAGGGCCATCCGGTCCGGGGTGAAGCCGCCGCGCGCGAAGGCGCACAGCTCCCCGGCCTTGATCTTGCGCACGCTCGCCGCCGTGCCGAGGATGGAGCGTCCGAGGGGATGTCCCTCGAAGAGCATTTCCTCGAAGCGGTCGTAGATGTCGTCCGCGGGGGTATCCTTATAGGAATTGATTTCTTCGATGACCACGCCCTTCTCGCGCTCGACCTCCTTTTCCGGGAAGGTCGCCTGCGTCGCGAGCTCCAGCAGCAGGGAAACGGCCTTCGGGAGGTCTTCCTTCAGCACGGTGGCGTGGATGACGATTTCTTCCTTCGTCGTGAAGGCGTTGAGCTCGCCGCCGAGGCGGTCGAGGCGGCTGTTGATGCGCGCGGCGCTGCGTTTCTGCGTCCCCTTGAAGAGGGTGTGCTCGCAGAAATGGGCGGTGCCGCTCCGGAAGGAGCCTTCGTCACGCGTGCCGCAGCGGATGCTCAGCGCGCACCAGGCCACCGCCGAGCCGCTCCGCTTCACGGCGTAACTGAGTCCGTATCCGGTTTTTCCGATCCTCATCGAATTGCGCTCTTTTTCGAAGCGGAAATCTGTTTGACGTCCCGCGGGAGGAAACCGGCCGGATTCCGCGTCCCGATCTTGTGCCGGTCGAAATAATACAGTTCGTGAGTCCCCGCGGAAATCACCATCTTGTAGCACCAGGAGCCGTTTTCCGGGTCCGTCGGGGCCACGACGTAACCGACGAGCAGGTCCTCGCGACCTTCGGCGAAGGCGGCGTCGACCTCGTCCTCGTCATAGCTTTCCAGGCCGCAGCCGGGTTCCAGGGGTTCCGTGATGTCGTCCTCGCTGAGGTAGATGTCCTTGTCCCAGTTCTTGCGGAGGCGCTGGGCATAGCCGCCCAGGCCCGTATAGCCGGCGACGTCGGAGGTCATCGCCTGGAGCGTGTAGTCCTGGATGATGTCGATGATGGCGGGCAGGAAGACGAATTCCCGGCCGGAGGGGAAGCTGGCGGACGCATACGGAAAAGTCAGGAGCGTCAGCGCCGCCTTCGCGGGATCGTTGGTGTTCTCCTCGCCGCCCTTCTCCAGCGAGAGGAAGGCGATGCCCGGCGCGGACTCGTTCTTGAGCTGCCCCTTCACGGGCACGAGGAAATAGTAATCGGTATTCTTCTTCGAAGCCTCATATTCGGCCCGGCTGCAGAACTCATACGGGGAAATCCGCCAGCGGCGGGAGATCTCCTCCTGGAAACGGAGGTCGAAAAGTTCATTTCCGCTCAGCACGACCCGGGTCACCTTCGAAGTGAAGTCGCTGATCCGGTGTTTCCGGGTCACAATCCTGCCCTGGGCGGCACAGACGGCCGTCGCGAGGCAGGCCAGGACAAAGGCGGCCAAAAGCTTTCTGCTTATCTTTTCCATAGCGCAAAGTTACGAAATTAAGCGTATATTTGTAGGTATGTCAGACTATATCGTATCAGCCCGAAAATACAGGCCGGACTCCTTTGAGACCCTTCTCGGCCAGGACAACATCGCCAAGACCCTGAAGAACTCCATCCTCCGGGGGCAGCTGGCCCACGCGTATCTCTTCTGCGGCCCGCGCGGCGTCGGCAAGACCAGCACGGCGCGCATCTTCGCGAAGACCATCAACTGCGCCAACCCCGGCCCGGACCTGGAGCCCTGCGGCGAATGCGAATCTTGCAAATCCTTTGCCGAAGGCCGTTCCTACTGCATCCACGAGCTGGACGCCGCCTCCAACAACGGCGTCGACGATATCAAGGCCCTGATGGACAAGGTCCAGATCCCTCCGCAGGTCGGCCGTTACAGCGTCTACATCATCGATGAGGTCCATATGCTCTCGCAGTCCGCCTTCAACGCATTCCTGAAGACCCTCGAGGAGCCCCCGGCACACGCCATCTTCATCCTTGCGACCACGGAGAAACACAAGATCCTCCCGACCATCCTCAGCCGCTGCCAAACCTACGACTTCAACCGCATCTCCATCGGCGACATGGTCCGCAACCTCCGCACCATCGCCGCCAAGGAAGGCGTCACCGTCGACGACGAATCGCTCCACGTGATCGCCCGCCAGGCGGACGGGGCGATGCGCGACGCGCTGACCATCTTCGACCAGACCGTCGCCTTCTGCGGCACCGAGATCCGCTGCGAGGACGTGATGCGCAACCTCAACGTCCTGGATTATGAATACGGCTTCCGGCTGGTCGACTGCTTCCTCGCGAAGGACCACGCCGGCGCCCTCCTGCTCTTCGACGAAGTGCTCTCCAAGGGCTTCAACGCCCTCCATTTCATCACGGCCCTCTCCTCGCATCTCCGCGACCTGATCGTCAGCCGCACCGCAGGCCTGGAAGCCCTCCTCGACCTGCCGGAATCGCTCAAGGAGCGCTACCGCGAGCAGTCTTCCCGCTGCGAGCTCCAGTTCCTCTACAACGCCCTCGAAGCGACGACCCAGTGCGAAGCCGGCTTCCGCGCCAGCACCAACCAGCGCCTCCACATCGAGTTCACCCTGATGAAGCTCTGCTTCCTCCAGGGCGTCCCCGCAACCGCTCCCGCAATCGCTGAAAGGAATATTTCCAGCGATCGCCAGAAAAATGTCGACGCTGAAAATATTCCTTCCAGCGTTGCATCGGACGGAGGGTCTGCCGCGCCGAGCGTCGCTCCAACTGCCAATCCGGCCCCCGCGCCGCAGCCGGAGCCCAAGCGCGCCGTCAAGGGCGCCGCGGCCCTCTCCCTCTCTTCGCTGATGGATGAGAGCGAAGCCGCCGCGGCCGCGCCCGTGGCGACCCGCCGCCACGACCTGACGCCGCCCGCGGACGAGCTCCTTACAGAAAAATGGAAGGAACTCGCCGCGCAGTACGCCTCCCAGCCGCGCCTTTCCAACGCGATGCTGAAGGCCGACCTCGTCATCGCCGAAGAGGATGGAATGAAGATTGTTACCTTCCGCGTGATGAACCAGGCCCAGCAGAAATGGATCCAGGAAAAGCTGCTCCGCGATATGGAAGGCCGTTTCCGCAAGCTGACCGATTCCGGCCTCGTGCGCCTCGCCGTGGACGTGGCCCCGGACACGGAGACCGCCGAACAGATCTATATGCCGGAAGAGAAAGCCAAGGTGCTGATCGAATCCAACAAGGAAATCCAGGACCTCGTCATCGACCTGGGCCTGGACGTTAAATAGTTACGCTATGAAGCTGCATTGCGAGAACCTCGTCAAGAAATATGGCATCCGGACCGTCGTGAAAGGCGTTTCGATGGAAGTGGAACAGGGAGAGATCGTCGGATTCCTCGGCCCGAACGGCGCCGGCAAGACGACGAGCTTCTATATGATCACCGGCCAGATCGTCCCCAACGGCGGCCGCATCTTCCTCGACGACCAGGACATCACGGAACTTCCGATGTACAAGCGCGCCCAGATGGGCATCGGCTACCTCCCCCAGGAAGCCTCCGTCTTCCGAAAGCTCTCCGTCGAGGACAACATCCTCTCCGTGATGGAAATGGCCGGCGTGCCGAAAGAGGAGCGCATGCGCAAGCTCGAGCAGCTGATCTCCGAATTCAACCTCTCCAAGGTGCGCAAGAGCCTGGGCATCCAGCTCTCCGGCGGTGAGCGCCGTCGCTGCGAGATCGCCCGCGCCCTCTCCATCGACCCGAAGTTCATCCTCCTCGACGAGCCTTTCGCCGGCGTCGACCCGATTGCCGTCGAAGACATCCAGTACATCATCGCCAAGCTCAAGTACAAGAACATTGGCGTCATCATCACGGACCACAACGTCGGCGAGACCCTCGCCATCACGGACCGTGCCTACCTCCTCTACGAAGGCAGCATCCTCCAGCAGGGGACCCCGGAGGCGCTTTCCGCAGACGAAGACGTCCGGACCAAGTACCTTGGTTCCGGCTTCGTCCTGAAGCGCTCCGTCTCCTCCGAGCGCGCCCGCCTCGAGCACGAGGCCTCCCTCGCCGCCGCAGCCGCCGCGCCCGCCGAGTCGCAGTAACATGCCAGATTAATACTGAATGTCGCAGGTGCCGAAATGTGGACGACACCTGCGACACTTTTCTATCACAGAGCGGGTATTCCGTCGCAGGTATCAGCTAGAAAACAGGACCTGCGACGTTTTCTGTCACCGCGAGAATCAAAGGTTGACGAAGTCGCGGACGTTCTGGGCGGAGACGACGGGGTCGCCGAGGATGAGGAGGCGGTCGACGACGTTGTCGAGCTCGCGGATGTTGCCGGGCCAGGATTTCTGCTGGAGCAGCTTGACGGCCTCGGGGGAGAAGCTGCGGGGGGCGGAACTCTCCGTGTATTTCTTGATGAAATAGTCGATCAGCACCGGGATGTCGTCCTTGCGCTCGTCCAGGGACGGGACCTTGATGAGGATGACGCTGAGGCGGTGGTAGAGGTCCTCACGGAAGGTGCCTTTCTTGATCTCTTCGGCGAGGTCCTTGTTGGTCGCGGCGACGACGCGGACGTCGACCTCGATGTCCTTGTCGCTGCCGACGCGGGAGAGCTTGCGCTCCTGGAGGACGCGCAGGACCTTCGCCTGGGCGGCGAGGCTCATATCGCCGATCTCGTCGAGGAAGAGCGTGCCGCCGTCGGCCTGCTCGAACTTGCCCTTGTGCTGCTTGATGGCGGAGGTGAAGGAGCCTTTCTCGTGGCCGAAGAGCTCGCTCTCAATCAGTTCGGAAGGGATGGCGGCGCAGTTGACCTCGATGAAGGGCATCGCGCTGCGGCGGCTCTGCTGGTGGAGGTTGCGGGCGACGAGTTCCTTGCCGGAACCGTTCGCGCCGGTGATCAGCACGCGCGCATCGGTCGGGGCGACCTTCGCGATCATCTCGCGGATGCGCTGCATCGGCTCCGAGTCGCCGATCATATCGGCGCCGTAGACCTTCTTCTTCAGCATCTTGTTTTCCTTGACGAGGGAGACTTTCTCGGTCGCGTTCTTCAGGGTGATGAGGATGCGGTTGAGGTCCAGCGGCTTCTGGATGAAGTCGAAGGCGCCTTTCTTCATACATTCGACGGCGGTGTCGATGTCTCCGTGGCCGGAGATCATCACGACGGCCGCGTCGATGCCCTCCGCGACCAGCTTGTCCAGCACTTCCAGGCCGTCCATGCCGGGCATCTTGATGTCGCAGAAAATCGCGTTGTATTTCTCCTTCCCGGCCATCCCGAGGCCGGAAGCGCCGTCCTCGGCGGTATCGACCTCGTGGCCCTCATCCGAAAGGATTTCCTTCAGGGAATTCCGGATGGAGCGCTCGTCGTCAATCACAAGAATCTTCATACTGATTTTTTTAGCGTTCCAAAGATAGCAAAAATACTTTAGTGGAAATAATTTATTACTTTTGTGAAGACAGTGAAGATAAACAGAACCACATAGCCATATGAAAAAACTGATCCTTCTCCTTGTGACAGCCGCGTCCCTGACCCTGTCGGGATGCGCGATGCTGAGCAACATCGCCTGGAACGAAGCCGACCTGCAGCAGGCCCTCGGGACCGCCCTGACCGGCCTGTCGATCTCCGATGCGCAGATCGTCGCCCTTTCCCGCCAGACCGTGGCGGAGCTGGACGCCGAGAACCAGATTGAGAACGGCCCTTATATGCGCCGTCTCACGAAGGTCCTCTCCGGCATCACCGACGTCGAAGGCATTCCGATCAACTTCAAGGTATACAAGACCAACGAAGTGAACGCCTTCGCCTGCGGCGACGGCTCGATCCGTGTGTACACGGGCCTGATGGATATGATGGATGACGACGAACTGCTCGCCGTCATCGGCCACGAGATGGGCCACGTCGCCCACCAGGATACCAAGAAGGCGATGAAGACCGCCTACCTGGCCGCCGCCGCGCGTGGCGCGATCGGCGCCGCCGGCTCCGTCGGCCAGATCGCGAAGACCGCCCTCGGCGACATCGGTGAGATGTATGTCAGCTCCCAGTACTCCCAGCGGGCGGAGTTCAAGGCCGATGAATACGGCTTCAAGGTGACGACCGAACACGGCCGCAACCCTTATGCGATGCACAATTCCCTGACGAAACTGGCCCAGCTCGGCCCCGGAACGCACCTGTCCGTCATCGAACAGGCCTTCTCGACCCACCCGGACAACGAAGTCCGCGCGGCCAGGATGAAGGAAAAGGCGGACGCCTATACGAACAAAACCGCCCAATGACGGAATACTTCAACGTAGCCGGACACGGTTTCTCCCTGACATTGCCTGCAAAGTCCGCTTTGTGGGCAACGTTGGATAATTACGCCCCCTTCCGCACGGAAGAGGCGGAGACGGTGTTTGCGCTTGCGTTGGAGGATGCCGGGGACGGGGACTGGGAACCGGTGCTGGTGTCCAACGAGGGTCCCGGTGAGCCGGTAATCAACGTGTACCGGCAGGAAGGTCGGTGGAAGTTCGAGATGGCCCCGGTGTCCGGCATGCCGGTCTGCGGGCGCCTCGTCTGCGACGAAGGCTTCCGCAAAGGCAGCCTGCAACTCCTGGACGACGGCCGCAACGGCCGTTTCTGCACCGACAATGCCCTGATGCTGATGTACGCGTTCCGGACCGCGAGCCTCGGGACGCTGGAAATGCATGCGTCCGTGACTGTGCGCGCGGGGGAAGGCTACCTGTTCCTGGGCCGTTCCGGCGCCGGGAAAAGCACCCACAGCCGCCTCTGGCGGGAACATCTCCCCGGCAGCACGCTCCTCAATGACGACAATCCCATCGTCCGCGTGCTCCCTGACGGGGAAGTGCGCGTGTACGGGTCCCCGTGGAGCGGGAAGACGCCCTGCTACATCAATGCGTCGGCCCCGGTGGCGGCGATGGTGCGCATCGTGCAGGCGCCGGAGAACAAGCTGACCCGCTGCCCGCTGGTGGAGGCTTATGCCCAGCTCTATTCGTCCTGCTCCAGCCTGAAGGGGGAGGACGGGCTCGCGGATGCGTTCCACCAGACACTGACAGGCGTCGTAAGCCGGGTGCCCGGGTATGTGCTGCGGTGCCGCGCGGACCGCGAGGCCGCGCTCGTCTGCGCCGAAGGAATCCGGCGGGACCGGGAAAAGGAGGAGGGATGAGCCAGGCCGAAGTGCACAAACGGATGATGCCGAACGACGTCCTCCTGGAGGAGGTTTCATCGCTGCTCGCCGCGGGAAACGACGTGACGCTGCTGACGAAGGGAAACAGCATGCTCCCGTTCATCCGGGGCGGCATCGACAGCGTCCGGCTGCGCAAACTCTCGGAGGTTGCGTGCGGCGACATCGTGCTGGCGCAGATTGTGCCGGGCCACTACGTCCTGCACCGCGTCATCCGCGCCGAAAACGGCGTGCTGACGCTGATGGGGGACGGGAATGTCCGCGGAACGGAATCGTGCCGCACGGAGGATGTCGCGGGCACGGCGGTCGCAGTGGTGCGGCCGGACGGCAGCGAGCGCGCTCCCGGGCGCGGAAGGGTCTGGAAGGCCCTCCGCCCGCTGCGCCGCTACCTGCTCGCGGCCTACAGAAGATTGTTTAAACGAAACGTACAGATATTATGAGAATCAAGGAAGGATTCAAGATGCGCACCATTGTCGGGGAGCACGTCGTCGTGGCGGAAGGCCTGAAGAACATCAACTTCAACAAGCTGATCTCGCTGAACGCGTCCGCCGCCTACCTCTGGGAATCCGTGGCCGGTAAGGAATTCAGCGTCGACGACCTGAAGGACCTGCTGCTCGAGAAATACGAAGTCGAGGCCGATGTGGCCGCCGCGGATGCGGCGAAAGTCGCCCGGGCCTGGCTGGACGCCGGCATCGTGGAGGAATAGCCGATGATGAGCCTGCGAAACTGCGTGCGCGTGCTCTGGCGCCTGCTCCGTTCGGTGCGGGGGAGGGTGCTTGTCAGCATCCTCATCGGCCTGGTACGCATCGTGGCATCGCTCGCGTTTGTCTGGATCAGCAAGACCCTCGTCGATATCGCGACCGGCGAGATGGATGCGCAACTCGGTCCCTATGTGGCCGTGATGGCCGGCATCATGGCCGTCCAGATCCTGACGGGTGTCGCGGCTTCCTGGTGGGAGAGCGTCAACACCGCGAAGACCCAGACGCAGATGCGCCGGGACTTCTTCTCGCAGGTGATGCACAGCCGCTGGAACGGCCGCGAGGCCTTCCATTCCGGCGACACCGTGAACCGCCTGGAAGAGGACATCCGCGTGGTGGCGGACCTGGTCTGCTCCCGTTTCCCGGATGCCGTGGTGACGGTCTGCCAGCTCCTGGCGGCGTCCTATTACCTGCTGTCGCTCGCGCCGAACCTTGCGTGGCTGCTGGTCCTGCTGATGGCCGTCGCCGTCGTGGGCAGCCGTCTCTGCTTCCGCATCGTCCGCCGCCTGACTTCCGAAATCCGCGCGGCTGACAGCGGCATCCAGCAGCATATGCAGGAGAACCTGCTGAACCGCATCGTCGTGCTGACCCTCGGCGCGACGGAAAAAGTGCTTTCCGTCCTGGGCTACAAGCAGGACGAACTGGTCGGCCTGACCGTCCGGCGCCAGAACTACGGCGCAGTCGGCCGCGCCTTCATGGGCTTGGGCTTCCTGTCCGGCTATGCCGCCGCCTTCCTCTGGGGCGTCTTCGGCATCCGGAACGGCACGGTGACCTTCGGTATGATGACCGCCTTCCTGCAGCTCGTCGGCCAGGTCCAGCGCCCGATCGCCGAACTCGCGCGCCACATTCCGGCGTTCATCCATTCCCTGACTTCCGTCGAACGGCTGGAAGAACTCCGCGCGCTGCCGCAGGAGGAACAGGGGACGCCGGTACTCTTCTCCACCGCACCGGAAATCGTCGTGGACCATATCACCTTCGCCTATCCCGATGCGGAGAGCCCCGTATTCCGGGACTTCTCCCAGACCTTCAGCGCCGGCAGCGTGACCGCCGTGATGGGCGCGACCGGCAACGGCAAGACGACCCTGATCCGCCTGCTGATGGCGCTGCTGCAGCCCTCGGAGGGCTCCATCTGCATCGGCGGTGTCCCTTCCTCCCCGGCGACCCGCACCAACTTTATGTATGTCCCCCAGGGCAACAGCCTGCTGAGCGGCACCATCCGCGAAAACCTCCTCCTCGCGAATCCGGAAGCGGACGAAGCGCGCTTGAAGGATGCGCTCCACCTCGCGGTGGCCGACTTCGTCCTGGACCTCCCGGAGGGTCTGGACACGGTCTGCAGCGAGAAGGGCGCCGGCCTTAGCGAAGGCCAGGCCCAGCGCATTGCCATCGCGCGCGCCCTGCTCCACGAAGGCGGCATCCTGATCCTCGACGAATCGACCTCGGCCCTCGACGGTCCGACCGAGGCGCAGCTCCTGGAGAACATCATCTCCGCCTACAGGGGCCGCAAGACCATCATCATCATTTCCCACCGGGAGTCGGTCCTGCCGCTCTCGGACGCTGTCCTGAAACTTTGAAACCAACGATATGATACAAGTACCTGACATCATCATTGCCATCGACGGCTACTCCTCCACGGGCAAAAGCACCTTCGCCAAGGCCATTGCGAGCGCGATGGAATTCCTGTACCTGGACTCCGGCGCCCTGTATCGCGCGGTGACGCTCCACGCCCTCGAAAAGGGCATCATCGATGCGCAGGGGGCCATCGACGAGGCCGCGCTGCACGCCGCCCTCCCGGACCTGGAGGTCCATTTCGGGCGGGACGAAGACGGCCTCTGCAAGACCTACATCGGCGACCGCTGCGTCGAGAAGGAGATCCGTTCGCTGGAGGTTTCCTCGCACGTCAGCCCGGTCTCCGCGATCGCCTTCGTGCGCAATTTCGTGGACGACCGGCTCCACGCCTTCGGCGCGCAGGGCCGTGTCGTGATGGACGGCCGGGACATCGGCACGACCGTGTTCCCGAACGCCGAGGTGAAGATCTTCCTGACCGCGGACGAGCAGGTCCGCGCGCAGCGCCGCTTCGACGAGATGGTCGCGAAAGGGGACAGCCCGAAGTTCGAGGACGTGCTGGAGAACCTCCGGCAGCGCGACTATACGGACGCCCACCGCGAGGTCTCCCCGCTGCGCCGCGCCGACGACGCCTACATCCTGGACAACACCGAGATGACGATTCCGGACGAACTCGTCTGGGTCCGCGGCCTGATCCAGGGCAAATTCGGAATCCTGGAATAATGCGCCTGCAGGTCGAGATCGATCCCGGTTCGGGCTTCTGCGGGGGCGTGATCCGCGCCATCCGGCAGGCCGAGGAATACCTCGACGCGCCGGATGCCGGCCGGCTCTGGTCCCTCGGCCCGATCGTCCACAACGAGGAGGAGCAGCGCCGGCTCCGCGAGAAGGGGCTCCGCGAGGCGGACGCCTCCGTGCTGGAGCCCGGCTCGCCGCTGCCCGCCGGGGAGACCCTGCTGATCCGCGCCCACGGGGAGCCGCCGCGTACCTACCGCCTCGCCGCGGAGCGCGGATTCCGGCTGATCGACTGCACCTGCCCCGTGGTCCTGAAACTCCAGAAACAGATCCTGGAGGCTTATGGCCGCCTGCAGGAGAAAGGCGGCCGCATCGTCATCTTCGGCAAGACCGGCCACGCGGAGATCCTCGGCCTGGTCGGGCAGGTCGCCGGCGACGCCCTCGTCGTCGAGGACGCGGCGATGCTCGAGGCGGCCTTCGCGCGCTGCGAACTGCGCCCTGACGTCCCGGTCGAGCTCTTCTCCCAGACCACGAAAGACCCCGAGGAGTACCGCGCGCTCGCCGCGCTCCTCCGCGGCCGCCTGGCGGACCCGGCGCTGCTGACCGTCCACGATACGGTCTGCAGCCAGGTCGCGAACCGCCACGCGGCGCTGGCCGGCTTCGCCG
>LUZF01000057.1 GCA_001602865.1 Bacteroidales bacterium Bact_14 | reverse complement strand
GGCGGGCGCGGGGGCCGGCGCAGGCGCCGGGGCCGCCGCGGGCTTCTCCGCCTTGTGGAAGATCGTGCTCTTGATCACGGTCTCCATCTCCGGCTCTTCTTCTTCCTCGCGGTCCTGGCGGCGTCCCGTCTTCTCGAGAATCTCGTTCAGTTTGATATCGACGCGCTCGGAAGCCTCCTTCATCGCGAGGTCCTTGCCGAACTGCTTGGAGATCGCCGGCATATACTCGTCGGAAATCTTCGCGTTCGGGTTCTCCTCGACGTCGGCGCCTTCCTTCCGCAGGAAGGTCACGAGGTCCTGCAGGCCGATGTTGTAGGTCTTGATGATTTTATTGAGTCTGATTTCTGCCATAAGTCCGTGTCAAAAGTTAATCTTCAAATTCGGCGCTGAGGATGCGGAGCACGTCTTCGACGGTCTCGTCCTCGAGGTCGGCACGCTTCGCGATGTCCTCCGGGGAGAGGGCCAGCACGCTCTTCGCGGTGTCGCAGCCGATCGCCTTGAGGCGGTCGATGACCCACTGGTCGATCTCGTTGGAGAACTCATCGAGCAGCACGTCCTCCTCCTCGGACTCGTAGTCCTTCGGAAGCTCGCGCCAGACTTCGATCTCGCGGTCCACGAGCATACCGGCCAGCTGGATGTTGCATCCGCCGCGGCCGATACCCTTCTTCACCTCCTCCGGCTGCATATAGACCTTCACCTTGTCCGTCGGCGAGTTGCCGAGGTCGATGGAGGACACGCGGGCCGGGTTCAGCGCACGCTGGATCAGCAGCGACGGGTTCGAGGTCCACTGCAGCACGTCGATGTTCTCGTTGCGCAGCTCGCGGACGATGCCGAGGATGCGGCCGCCCTTCACGCCGATGCAGGCGCCGATCGGGTCGATGCGCTCGTCGTAGGACTCCACGGCCACCTTGGCGCGCTCGCCCGGGACGCGGACCACCTTCTTCACCGTGATCAGGCCGTCCACGATCTCAGGAACCTCCTGCTCGAAGAGGCGCTCCAGGAACTCCGGCGAAGTACGGGAAAGGACGATGTACGGCGTCGTATTGTTCTTCATCTCCACGCTCTTGATGATCGCGCGGACGGTGTCGTTCTTCTTGAAATGCTCGCCCGGAATCTGCTCGGCCTTCGGGATGTGCAGCTCGTTGCCGTCCTCGTCGAGGATGAGCACTTCCTTGGACCAGGTCTGGTAGACCTCGCCCGTGAAGATCTCGCCGACCTTCTCGGAGTACTTCCGGTACACGTTCGCCTTCTCGATGTCCATGATCCTGCCCTGCAGGTTCTGGCGGATGTTCAGGATGCCGCGGCGGCCGAACGAAGAGAGCGGGAGCTTCTTCGTGTAGGTGTCGCCGATCTCGTAATCGTCGTCGCCCGTCTCCGCAAGCACCTGCTGCGGGGTCATCTCCGCGTTCGGGTTCTCCACCTCTTCGACGATCTCGAAGTTCTGGTAGATCTCGCAGGTACCCTTGTCCACGTTCACGATGACGTCGAAGTTGTCCGACGAACCGTAGGTCTTCGCAATCTGGGTCATGAAGACGTCCTTCAGGACGCCCATCATCACCGGCCTGTCAATGTTCTTCTCCTCCTTGAAATCCTTGAAGGCATCAATCAAGGTTACAATCTGTTCCTTTTCCATTGTTATTTGTTATTCCATTGTTTTCAGCAACTCGTCGGCTTCCGCCCCGCTGATCCCCAGCGAGGAAACGGTCAGCGCATAGTCCTCGACATCCCGGTCGAAGGCCGCGAGGACGGCGCGGTGGACGTATTCGCAGTCCGCGAGCTCCACCGGCGCATCCGCCTTGTCAATCGTGACTTCAAACACATTGTCATCGTCGTCGAACTGCAGTTCGACCAGCGAGCAGCCGCGTTCTTCGGCCGCTTTCACAAGCACTTTCAGCAAGGCATCCCTTTCCATAGAATCAGCGTTTTTGACCAACAAAAAATAGGAACCGTCCGGCCCCTATCTCAATCACGTCTGCAAAAGTACGGAATAATTGCTACATTTGCAACCGATTCCGAAAAAAACGCACTTATGGAGTTCACAGCCAAGCAACTTGCCCAGGTCCTGAAGGGCACCGTCGATGGCGATCCCGCTGCCGTCGTCACCTCCTTTGCCAAGATCGAACACGGCAAACCGGGCCAGCTCTGCTTCTTCGCCAACCCGAAATACGAGTCCTACGTCTATACCTGCCGCGCAAGCATCCTGCTGGTCAACGAAAGTTTCACCCCCGCGCAACCCGTCACCCCGACCCTCATACGGGTACCCGACGCCTACGCCGCCATCGCGACGCTCCTCAAGTACGTCTCGGACCAGAAAAAGACCTACCGCCGCCACCGCAGCCTCCGCAGCAGCATCGCCTGCTCCGCGAAGCTCGGCAAGAAAGTCTCCGTCGGCGCCTTCACCGTGATCGGAAAGCACTGCCGCATCGGCGACTACGGCATCATCCACGACAACGTCTCCATCGGCGAGAACACCGTCATCGGCAAGCACTGCCTCATCTACCCCGGCGTGCGCATCTACCCCGGCACCGTCATCGGCGACAACGTCATCCTCCACGAGAACTGCGTCATCGGCTCCGACGGCTTCGGCAACGCGCCCCAGCCCGACGGCACCTGGGAGAAGATCGAACACCTCGGCAACGTCATCATCGGCAACGACGTCGAAATCGGCTCCGGCACGACCGTCGACCGCGCCGAAATGGAATCCACCGTCATCGGCAACGGCGTCCGCATCGACAACCTCTGCCAGATCGCCCACAACGTCCAGATCGGCGACAACACCGCGATGGCCGCGATGTGCGGCATCGCCGGCTCGACCAAGATCGGAAAGAACTGCATCTTCGCCGGCCAGGTCGGCATCGTCGGCCACGTCACCATCGCCGACAACACGACCGTCGGCGCCCAGGCCGGCGTCATCGGCAACGTCCGGACCCCCGGCCAGACCCTCGTCGGCATGCCGGCCATTGATTCCAAGCTGTTTATGCGCAGTTACGCCCGCTTCAAACAGGCCGGGAAGGAGGACTGATTCGGTCCGTTATTTGCTGCAATAAAAGATAATGCATCAGAATACACTCAAGAACAGATACGCTTTCGAAGGCATCGGTCTCCACACCGGCAAATACGCCCATATGACCCTCTGCCCTGCCCCCGCCGATACCGGCATCCGCTTCCTGCGGACCGACCTCGGCCCGGACGCAACCGTTGAAGCCCTTGCTGAAAACGTCACCAACACCGCCCGCAGCACGACCCTCTCCAGCGGCGACGCCAAAGTCGTCACTGTCGAGCATCTGCTCTCCGCGCTGACGGGCCTCGGCGTCGACAACGCCCTCATCGAGATCGACAACGACGAAGTCCCTATCCTGGACGGCAGCGCCCGCCTGTACGCGGAAGCCATCCGCGCCGACGGCCTCCAGTCCCAGGACGCGGAGCGCCGCTTCATCACCGTCCCCCGCGAAATCGAAGTCCGCGACGAGCAGAGCGGCGCCTGGGTCCGGATCACCCCGGCCGACGGCCCCTCCTTCGACCTCACCACCGACTTCAACTCCCGCGTCCTCGGCGTCCAGCGGACCCACTGGGATCCCTCCGTCGACTACGCCTCCCAGATCGCGCCCTGCCGCACCTTCGTCTTCTTCCACGACCTGCTTCCCCTCGCCCGCCTCGGCCTCATCAAGGGCGGCGACGTCGAGAACGCCATCGTCGTGGCGGAACACCCGGTCAGCGACGCCGATATGGAAGAGGTCTGCCGCCTCCTCGGCAAGCCGCGGATGGAAGTCACCGGCGAAGGGTACCTCAACAACCTGACGCTCCACTTCCCCGACGAATGCGGCCGCCACAAGCTCCTCGACCTGGTCGGGGACCTGCGCCTCGCCGGCTGGCTCAACGCGACCGTCACCGCCTTCAAGAGCGGCCATACCATCAATTCCCAAGCAGCCAAGGCCCTCAGAGCGGCCATCCAATCCACGCTATGACAAACATCCATCCTTCCGCCATCGTCAACCCGGACGCCAAACTCGGCGACAACGTCCGGATCGGCCCCTTCGCCGTCGTCGACGCCGACGTCGAAATCGGCGACAACACCGTAATCCACCCCCACGCCGTCGTGTACAGCTATACGCGCATCGGCAAGGACTGCGAAGTCTTCCCCGGCGCCGTCGTCGGCGCCATCCCCCAGGACCTCAAGTTCGACGGTGAGGTCACCTACGTCGAAATCGGCGACCGCGTCACCATCCGCGAATGCGCGACCATCAACCGCGGCACCAAGGCGAGCGGCAAAGGCATCACCCGCGTCGGCGACGACACCCTCGTGATGTCCTACGTCCACATCGCCCACGACTGCTGCGTCGGCCGCCACTGCATCCTCGTCAGCTACGTCGGCCTCGCCGGCGAAACCGACGTCGACGACTGGGCCATCATCGGCGGCAGCTCCGTCGTCCACCAGTTCAGCAAGATCGGCGCCCACGCGATGGTCGGCGGCGCCAGCCGCGTCAACAAGGACATCCCTCCCTACTCCCTCTGCGGCCGGGAGCCGATTTCCTTCGCCGGCGTCAACATCGTCGGCCTCCGCCGCCGCGGCTTCAGCTCCGACGTGATCCGCAACATCAAGGACATCTACGACACCCTCTACTACCAGGGATTCAACATCACGGACGCCTGCGCCCGCGTCGAGGCCGGCTTCCCGCCCTCCGAGGAGCGCGACACGATCCTGAGTTTCATCCGGAATTCCAAGCGCGGCATCGTCCGCGCCATCGACCTCCGCGAGAAGAACGCCATCGAGTAAGCCCGTGAAAGTCTTCACGACAGCGTTCTGCCCGCCGGTCGAATACTTTGCGGCCATCGCGGAAGAAATGACCTTGTCCCCCGACAAGGTCATTCCGTCTGTGGTCGCGCTGGAGGCCTGCGAGCACTTCCAGAAGCAGACCTACCGCAACCGCTGCCTCATCTACGGCTCGGAGGGCCCCCAGCGCATCCAGGTCCCCATCATCCACGACGGCCACGGCAGCGGCATCCCGATCCGCGAGGTCCGCGTCGATTACTCGACGCCCTGGCTCCTCCGCGCCGAACGCGCCATTGACGCCGCCTACGACTCCTCCGCCTACTTCTATTACTACAGGGACGACTTCTTCGCGATTCTCGAAAGCCGTCCGGAGAAGCTCTGGGACCTCAACCTGGCGCTCCTGCGCTACTTCCTTGACAAGACGGGCATCCGCGCCGAGATCCGCCTGACGGAGACCTTCACGGAAGAAGGCCGCGTGGACATCCACCCGAAGCGCAGCAACACCATCCTCCGGGACCTCCAACTGGAGAAGCCGTACTTCCAGGTTTTCTCCCCGAAGCACGGCTTCCTTCCGAATCTTTCGATTCTCGACCTCCTGTTCAACGAAGGCCCCGAATCACTCCTGTATCTGAAAAAACTTTAGAATCTCCAACCCAGGGTCAGGACGAAGTCCATCAGGCTGCGGTCGCAGTCCACGGCCATCGAGCGGTAACCGTCGATGTAGTCGCTGTACGGATAGTAACCCACGCCGGGGAACTTCGTCATCCGCGCGGCCAGGTCCATGAAGAACGAGCCGGGGGAAGAATAGCCCAGACCTGCGGCGTACGACGTCGTATAGGAACCCGGGTAACCTTCCGCATCCCCCTTCCAGGTCCAGCCGCCGCGGAGCGCGAACTCCGGCGTCACCTTCACCTCGGCGCCCACGCGGAAGGCGTTGACGCCCTGGAGGTAGTTCCGGATGTCGGCATTCACGTCGTCGAACGTCAACTTGCCCCAGGTGGGATCGATATCCGAGAGGTACATCCCCCGGTAATAGGTGCGCTCCCAGTCGGCGGAGATCAGGCCGAAGGAACCCAGCGTGTACGCCAGGCCGACGGTCGTGATGCCCGGAGCCGAAAGGTTGTACGTATACTCGTTGCGCGGCGTCTGCTCGGACTTGCTGAGGGAACCGCCGCTGAGGAACTTCGTCGAACCGGCGATGCGGAAGACGTCGTTGACCTCGTAGAGCGTCGGGCTCTGCGCGGAAGCGCCGATCCGCAGTCCGGGCGCGGGCAGCCAGATGAAGCCGAGCTGGGCATAGATGCCCGTACCTTCGGCGTCATACGAATACTGGTAGTCCGCGCTGATCAGGCCCGTCTCGAAGTCGCCCGGATTCTGGGCGGATTCGCTGAGGGTGTAGGTCGAGTGGTAGCTGAAGGTCGGCACGCCGAGGTTCACGCCAAGGAAGAACTTGTCGGAGAAGTTCATACCGAAGTTGAACACGAAGTCGTGCTTGTAGCCGTACTCGAAGCGGTAGTACTCCTGGTTGAGCGGGCCGCCCATATAAATATTGGTCGAGCCGTCCGGATTGTAGCCGAGGTTCTCGGCCGCGCCGGCGTAATAATTATTCACGCCGTCGAAAGACTCGATCAGGGTCGCCTGGCGTCCCAGGATGACGTCCCAGTAGCCGCCGCCGTAATCGTTGTAGGCGCTGCGATCGTTCAGCACATCGGCCGAAATATCCAGGTCGCTGGCCTTCACGGCGAGGGCGCCGGTAATCGACGTATACGGATTCACGCCCCAGACATTCACCTGGTTCAGGTAATTGTTGGTCGCGTTCGACAGGATGCCGAAGCTCATCCGCTTGAGGCCGACGTCGGCGACGTCGAAGTTGACGATGACGCCGAGGTTCGGCATCGTGAAGCGGCTGTAGGAATCGTCGTTCCAGTCCGTGATGCCGTTGCCGGCAATCGGCGCGTACCCGGCCTTCGTCGTCACGAGGGAGACGTTCGGCGTCAGGGTGAACTGCGAATAATTGCCGATGGCGGAACCGGCCGGATTGATGGTCACGGATCCCAGGTCGCCGCCCAGCGCGGTGACCGCGTTGCCCAGGCCGATGGACCTTGCGGTGCCATACGGGTTCTGCTGGGAGAACAGCAGGGCGTCATACATCGTCTGTGCTCCTGCGCCTGCAGCGAGGATGCAGGATAGCAATATGGTGAAAAGAGTCTTTTTCATGGCTGTAAGTATTACAATGTTAAGTATTAGGTTATCTGTTTGGAAAAAGGTCCCTCCGGAGGGAGGGGCCCTGTATTACCTGCCGCGCGTCGCGCCGCCGCCGGAGGACATGCTGCCACCGCCACGGCTTGCGCCGCCGCCGGAGGACATGCCGCCACCGCTGCTGCGGGAGGCACCGCCGCCGCTCATGCTGCCGCCGGAGGACCGGCTGCTGGAGCTGGAGGAGCTGCTACGGCTGCTGGAGCTGGAGGAGCTGCTGCGGCTGCTGACGCTGCCGGAGGAGCGGGTCTCGGAGGATCCGCGGCTGCTGACGCTGCCGGAAGAGCGGGTCGCGGTGGATCCGCTGTTGCGGCTGGCGGAGCTATTGGAGCCGGAGACCGCGGGACGGGTGTTGCCGGTAGGAGCGGACGTCCTCGAAGGAGTCGTTCCCTGGACCGTGCGTCCGGCGGAAGACTGCGTGCGGCTGGTCGCGGAGGACTGGCTGCTGCGGGTCGTTCCGGTGGACTGGGTGCTGCGGGTCGTGCCCGTGGCATTCTCGGTCCGGCTGGTGCTGCCTGCGCTGCGGGTGGCGCCGGTGGACTGGGTGCTGCGGGTCGCGCCCGTGGCATTCTCCGTCCGGCTGGTGCTGCCTGCGCTGCGGGTCGCAGTGGACTGCGTGCTGCGGGTCGCGCCGTTGGCGTTTCCGGTCCGGGCGTTCAGGTCGGCATTGCTGCCGCCGACGCTGCGGGTTGCGGAACCGTTCTGGGTCCGGGCATTATTGACAGTATTATTATTGGTATTGCGGGTATCAGCGCTGCTGACGGTCCGGCGGGGAGTCAGGCGGGATCCCTGCTCGGCAGGTCTGCCCACCGTGTTGGTCGCGCGACCGGCGCCGGGGGCACCGCCTGCGACGGAAGCCTGGGCTCTCTCGCGACGCGCGGGAGCGTCATAGCGGTAGCGGTCGTGGCGGCCCCAGCTGTTGTGGGAGTTCCATCCGTAAGGACGGCCGCCCCAATAGCCTGCGTGGCCGTAGTAACCGACGTAGGGATGATGACCGTGCCAGCCATAGTAGCTGTCCCAGTAGCCGCCCCAGTAACCGCCCCAGTAGCCACCCCAGTAGCTACCGTAGTAGCCGTAGTGGTTCCAGGGATGATACCAGGTATTCCAGTACCAGCTGTCCCAGTAGAAACGGTCCCAGTAGAAACTGTCCCAATAGAGGCTGTAGTAGGAATACGGACGGCGGTACCAGGAATAAGGCCGGTAATACCAGCTGTCCCAATACCAGTAGTCAGTGTAATACCGGGAGTACGACCAGGGCGCGCTCCAGGGGTTGGTGTAGATATTCACGGTTACTCCGGAAAGGCCGTTGTCGAAGCGGAAGTTCGCGGCGGCGTTTTCAGGAATCACGAGCGTATCGATAGCGTTGTCTCCCACGATGTAGAAGATCGACTCATTCGTCTGGGCGATGAGCCGCTCGGTCTCGGGGGAAACGGTCTCCTTGACAACAAGAGTAGAAGATGTGGGTCTATAGTAGATTCCATCCTGATATCTCTGGTTGTAGGCAACCTGATTATAACGGGCGACTGAGGCACAGGAAGAGAGCACCATCAGCGCTAAAACGAGAAGTGTAATGTGCTTTTTCATGGTCGAATCTCCTATAATTTTTAAAATGTGTATCTTTGCGCAAGTATAATAATTTTCTAAACATTTACAAAAACGATACCATGGCTAAAGAAGTCACCACACGCGCTGAAAATTATTCCCAATGGTACAACGATCTGGCCCTCAAGGCGGACCTCGCGGAGCAGTCCGCGGTCCGGGGCTGCATGGTCATAAAGCCTTATGGCTATGCGATTTGGGAGAAGATGCAGAGCATCCTCGACGGGATGTTCAAGAAGACGGGCGTCAAAAATGCATATTTCCCGCTTTTTATCCCGAAATCCTTCTTCAGCCGTGAAGCGGAACACGTAGCGGGCTTCGCCAAAGAGTGTGCCGTAGTGACCCACCACCGCCTGATGAACGATCCGGACGGCAAGGGAGTCGTCGTGGACCCGGATGCGCGCCTCGAAGAGGAGCTCATCGTGCGCCCGACTTCCGAGACCATCATCTGGAGTACCTATAAGAATTGGATCACCTCCTGGCGCGACCTGCCGGTCCTCTGCAACCAGTGGTGCAACGTCGTGCGCTGGGAGATGCGTACGCGCCTGTTCCTCCGCACGGCGGAATTCCTCTGGCAGGAAGGCCATACGGCCCACGCGACCGCCGAAGAGGCCGAGGCGAAGGCCAACGAGATGGTGCAGGTCTACGCCAAGTTCGCCCGCGAGGTGATGGCGCTGCCGGTCATCGTGGGCCACAAGAGCCCCAACGAGCGCTTCGCCGGCGCGCTGGATACGCTGACGATCGAGGCGATGATGCAGGACGGCAAGGCCCTGCAGGCCGGTACCTCCCACTTCCTGGGACAGAACTTCGCCAAGTCCTTCGACGTGCAGTTCACAAGCAAGGAGGGCAAGCAGGAATACGTCTGGGCGACGTCCTGGGGCGTTTCGACGCGCCTGATGGGCGCGCTGATCATGGCCCACGGCGACGACAACGGCCTCGTGCTGCCGCCGGCGCTGGCGCCGATCCAGGTCGTGATGGTACCGATCTACAAGACCGACGAGGAGCGAGAAGCCGTGCTCGCGCGGATGCAGGAGCTCCGGAAGGAGCTGGAAGCGCGCGGCCGCAGCGTCGAGGTCGACGACCGCGACACGCTCCGCCCGGGCTTCAAATTTGCAGAGTGGGAGTTGAAGGGCGTGCCCGTGCGCATCGCGATGGGCCCGCGCGACCTTCAGAACGGCACGGTGGAAGTCCACCGGCGCGACACCCTCGAAAAGGCGACCGTCCCCGTGGAGGGGCTGGACGCCTGTGTGGACAAGCTCCTGGACGACATCCAGCAGAACATTTACGACAAGGCGCTGAAGTTCCGCGAAGCCAATGTCGAGAAATGCGACAGCTGGGAGGAGTTCAAGACGAAGATCCAGGACGGCAAGTTCCTCCTCTGCCACTGGGACGGCACTGCCGAGACCGAGCAGAAGATCAAGGACGAGACGAAGGCGACGATCCGCTGCATCCCGATGGACAGCTACGTCTGCGAAGAAGAAGGCCTGGATATCTATTCCGGAAAACCCTCCCACAGAAGGGTCGTATTTGCTATTTCTTACTAACAGGACTGCCATGAAAAAGACAGTGATCGTGCTCGCAATCCTGATGGCTGCGGGATTGCCGGGCTTTGGACAGAATGCGGCGGAGAAGGCCGTGGCGGATGCGGCGGCGGCGTTCAAGGACGCGCCGGCCGTGGCGGAGAAGCCGAACTGGTGGACGAATTCGGCGCTGATGAAGGTGGACTTCACCAACACCCAGCTGACCAACTGGGCCGCCGGCGGCTACAACACCGCGACGCTCAAGTCGTTCATCGACGCGAACGCCAATTACAAGAAGGACGACATGTCCTGGAACAACCGGCTCCAGCTGGATTACGGTTTCCTCTACTCCGCGGACAAGCCGTTCCTGCAGAAGAGCGACGACCGCATCTATCTGGAAAGCAAATGGGGTTACAAGGCGAAGGGCGTCAAGAACCTGAATTACTCCGCCTCCTTCCTCTTCCGTTCGCAGTTTACGGACAGTTGGAACTACGCGACCCCGGCGGTGGAGAATGCCACGAAGAACGACTGGATGGACATCCGCGCGCTGAAATCCGGCTTCCTCTCCCCTGCCAACACCAACATCGCGCTCGGTATCGACTGGCTGCCGACCAAGTGGCTGACGGTCAACGTCGCGCCGCTGACCGGCGGCTTCGTGATCGTGCGCAACGAGGAGTTGCGGCCGAAGTATTCGATGCCCCAGTTCGAGGACGGGACGTACAAGCCGGCGCGCTTCGAGTTCGGTGCCCAGGTCAAGACGGACATCAAGCTCCAGGTCAACGACAATTTCAACTACACGACCCAGCTCGTGCTCTTCTCCGACTACCTCGACAAACCGAAGAACCTGCGCGTCAACTGGGATAACCGCTTCGACTGGAAGGTCGCGAAGTATTTCTCCTTCACCGTGACGACCTACCTCATCTACGACGACAAGATCAAGATCGTCTCCGAGGCGGACAAGGCGCTCTATCCGGAAGGCCGCCGGCGGGTCCAGTTCAAGGAATCCCTCGCCTTCGGCTTCTCCTACACGATCGCTTCGAAGAAGCAGTAATCCGATGATCCGGCGCTTCCGCCATACGATGGAAACGCTCCTGCCGCAAGGGGGCCGCTTGCTGGCCGCCGTGAGCGGGGGTGCGGATTCGATGTGCCTGGCGGAGCTGCTGCGGGAGAGCGGACTGCCCTTCGCCGTGGCCCACTGCAACTTCCACCTGCGCGGTGCGGAGAGCGACGGGGACGCGGCGTTCGTCCGGGAATGGGCAGGGAAACGCGGAGTTCAACTATTCTTAAAGGACTTTGACACAAGCACATACGCGCAGGAGCACGGCGTCAGCATCGAGATGGCGGCGCGCGAGCTGCGCTATGCCTGGTTCGCGGAGCTGTGCCGGGCGGAGGGCCTGGTCGCCGTCGCGACGGCCCACAACGCGAACGACAACGCGGAGACGCTGGTGCTCAACCTACTGCGGGGCAGCGGGAGCCGCGGGATGCGGGGCATCCCCGCGGCGGGGACGCAGGGCGGCGTGCCGGT
>LUZF01000056.1 GCA_001602865.1 Bacteroidales bacterium Bact_14 | reverse complement strand
GACGATCGTCAGCGCGCCGGCCGCAGCCGTCCCCGCCGCGGTGCGCACCCGGATCAACGGGAGCAGCAGGCACAGGTAGGACCCGCCCAGCAGCAGCGCCCGGTTCAGGCGGAAGAACGTCGTCCTCCGCATCACGAGCAGGTAGAATGCGTAGAACAGGCTCAGGTAGAGCCCGCAACGCAGGATATAATAAAGGAACGGGGCCATATTACTGTTTCTTTTCGATTTTCGCGATCAGGTCCTTCAGCTCCTGGAGGTCCATCTTGTCCTCCTCCACGAACTGGGAAACCAGACTCAGGTAGGAATTGTCATAGTAGCGCGCGACCACGTCGGAGACCGTGCTCCCCCGGTACTGCCGCTCGCTGATCCGGACCTTGTAGCGGAACGAGTTCGCCATCGGCTCCCGCTCTACGAATCCCTTCTCCTCCAGGAACTTCACCAGCGTCGCCACCGTGTTGTAATGGGGCTTCGGCTCCGGAATGTATGAAATCAAATCCCGGATAAACAAGCTTCCGTGCTCCCAGAAGATGTTCATCAACATCTCTTCTTTTTCCGTCAGTTTCTGTTTCATCGTCTAAAATAAACCAGTTTTCCAATGGCAAATATAACACTATTTTTTTAATCTCCTAATTTTTTTAGGAGAAATCCTTAATAATTTCGGAGGATTCCATGGAAAAGCAGAAAAAGCAATTTTTCTGAGTCGGCATTTTTCTGACGATCTCAGGAAAATTGNNCGTTGAAGCCGGAGACGGAGAGGGAGAGTTTTTCGCCGCGGGTGTCTTCGGCCTTGCAGCGGATGGTGAACTCCTTCTCTTCACCCGGGAGCAGCGAGAAGTAATTGTCGCTGTAGAACACCGGGAGAACGAGGTCGGTCGTGCCTTCGAGCTTGAGGCGGATCAGGAGCGCCGGGGTCTCGCTGTCGTTGCGGAGCGTGCCCTTGACAATCCACTCATCGCCTTCCTGCGCGAAGGAGGCGGCCTGCGTGAGGCTGACCTTCGGGAGGCTCTTCAGGGACTGGAAGTTGCCGTCCACCTTGCCCTTGAAGTAGAAGTTGTCCGAAAGCACCTCGTCGCCATCCTTCAGCACGAGCTTGATGAAATAGGTGTCCGTCAGGGTCTCCGGGAACTCGAGCGGGAAGCAGGCGACGGTCTCGTCGTCGTGGATGCCGAAGGTCACTTCGTGCTCCCACTGCACCTTGCCGTTCTGGTCCACGACCTGCGCCTTCGCGACGAGGCCGGTCCAGTCCTTCGTGTGGTAGTTGACCACTTCCACGTCGTCGCGGAGCGGATTCCACTGGATGTGGATCGGCTCGCAGGCCTTCTTGCAGCCGAAGTAGGATCCGGTCGGCTCGAAGTAGTAGTCGTAGGTCTGCCAGACCATCGAAGGCCAGCTCGGGTGGCTCATCCAGAGGATCATGCCGCGACGGTGCTCGCTGCGGCCCTCGAAGATCGCGCGATAGCCGTTGTAGTTCACGAACTGGGCCCACTCGGCGAACTCCTTCGCGTTGGAGGGCTCGCCGAAGGCGGTCGCGATGATCTGGTTGAAGGAATCGCCGCCCTGGGCGGACTCGAGGGTATAGTCGTGCATACCGTAGATGTTGTTCGGATGCTCGCGGGTGTTGACCGGCTCCATATGCTCCTCGCCGAAGGCACGCAGCATATTCTCATAGGTCATCACCGTCGGCATACCGCGCTCGCTGTGCATCTTGTCGTGACCGTAGGAGCGGAAGTACTCCTTCGGGGCCATCGCCCGGTACGGGCCGCCGCCGCTGACGCTGCCGCTGGAGGAATGCGGGATGTAGTACAGGCCCGGATGCTCCTCCCGGGTCATCTTGCGGAGATAGTTGTCGATGCGCTCCGGCGGGTTGCCTTCGTTGCGGCCGACGTAGATGCCGATGGACGGGTGGTTGCGGATCTTGCGGACGAAGTCGCGCGCGTTCTTCTCGAACATATCCGGATAGTACGGGTTCTGGCCGTCGCCCGGGTTGGCGAGCCAGAAGTCCTGCCATACCATCACGCCGTACTTGTCGCAGGCCTCGTAGAACTCCTCGTCGCCGGTCTGGCCGACCCAGTTGCGGATCATCGTGAAGTTCATATCCGCGTGGTAGGCGACGGCGATGTCATACTCGCGGGCCCGGTAGTTCAGGTTGGTCTCGCTGAAGCCCCAGTTGCCGCCGAAGCCGATGAAACGGCGTCCGTTGACCTTCATCTCGAGGCGCACCGGTTCGCCGACATTGAAGCGCGGCATACCGCCGCTCGGCTTGTACGGAACCTCGCTGATCTCCATCTGGCGCACGCCGGACTTGAATTCCTTCGTGTCGGAGACCTTGCCTCCCACGTTGAAGCTGATCTTCACGTCGTAGAGGTTCTGCTCACCGTAGCCCTTCGGCCACCAGAGTTTCGGGTGGACGAGGTGGAGTTCCGGGTTCGTCTTCGCGTCGAGCTTCACGAGCTTCTCCTCGTTCGCGGCGAGGGAGACGGCCGTCTCGAAGGCGGTCTGGCCGTAGGTGCCCTGGAGGACGCCGGTGACGGGCTGGTCCTTGTGGTTCTTCAGGGTCACTTCGACGAAGAGGTTCGCGGAGGTCGTATCCGGGAGCGGGAGTTCCGCGCGGATGAACGGGTCCTCAACCGTCACGGAGCCGGCATACGTCAGGTAGACGTCGTTCCAGATACCGATGGAGCGGCCGCGGATCGTCGGGATCCAGTCCCAGCCGATGGTCGCGTGGAAAGTCGGGTTGTCCGCGCCGGGGGCGCCGCCGTTCATATCGGCGCTGATCTCGTTCTGCTCCTTGACCGCGCCCGGATGGGCGTTCTTGATGATCTTCACGGCGAGGGCGTTCTGGCCCTGCTCGACATAGTCGGTCACGTCGAACTTGCCGCGGATGTAGGCGCCTTCGATCAGGTCCACATACTTGCCGTTCAGGTAGACTTCGGCCTTCCAGTTCACGCCGTCAAAGTTCAGGAACGTGCGCTCGGCGGGGTTGTTGACGGTAAATTCGTCACGGTACCAGAAATCCGACACGAAATAGGAATCGGAGATCTGGAGCTGGTTGTCGGAGAAGTTCGGATCCGGCACGGAACCGTTGTTCATAAAGGAACCGAGGACGGTCCCCGGGACGGTCGCCACGATCCAGTCGGCGTCATTGTAGCCGACCTTGGAGAGGGCGGGACCGTCCTCGGCGACCAGGCTGGCGCGCTGGAGGCGCCACTTGCCGCCGGTCAGGTCCTGGCGGGTCGCGGTCGGCGCGGGGGCCTCCTTGGCCACCGGCACGAGGCCACCCTTGCCGTAGACCTGCAGCTCGGAGAGCTCGTACGGAGCGCCGTTCGCGGAGGCCTGGGCCAGGACACGCAGGTAGCGGCTGGCACCCTTCACCTTGATCTCATCGATGGCACCGTCGCCGCCGGGCAGCGCTGCGAGGTCGCGCCAGGTCTTCGCGTCGTCGGAAGCCTGGACCGCGCCCTTCACGGCCTTGTTGATCCAGTGGAGGGTCACCCTGTCATACTTGGCCTTCGCGCCGAAGTCGACGTAGACCCATTCCTCGCCGGTACCGGCGCTCCGCCAGGCGCTGTTGAACTGCGCCAGCGGGAGGACCTGCTGCTGCTCGCCGTCCTTCAGGAAATCCCAGGTGTAGATGGTGTAGCTCCGGGCGCCGGGGATGTTGAAGGCGTACTTGAAATGGCTGTATTCCGCGTCCTGCGGCAGCGGGGACTCGATGTTGATGGCCCGGGAGACGATGTTCATCTGGGGAGTACCCATATTGAACATATTCATCACCGCGGAGGGGCTGTTATCCTCCTTCGGGACATAGTCGTAGAGGAACGTCACCGGGGAGGGGTTGTTGTAGGTCGGGGAAGCGCCGCGCAGACGCGGAGGCGCGACCTGGCCGATGATGTCCTTGCCGGCCTGGCGGTCGAGCTCGACCCAGTCGTTGCCGTCCTTGGAGCCGTAGAGGATGACCTCATAGCCCTTCGGCTTCTGGGTGTCGATCGAGACGGTGCCGATGACATTCATCTTGTCCGCCGGGATGACGCGGTTCGCCAGGTCCACCTGGATGAAGATGTTGTCGCCGGCGATGGTGTTGCCGGAGTTGGATTTGTCGTTGAACATCCACTCGCGCTCGCGCTTGGGAAGTTCGCCCTTGGAGGTCGAAACCTTGAGCCAGGCGGACGGATCGGTGGAAATGATGCCGTCGGTCACCAGCTGCGCGGTCAGGTTGTAGTCGTAGCTGGAGGAATGGTAAGCGGCCTTGAATGCGGCGATGTTGCCGTATTCCGTGTTCTCCACGAGCTGCGGAGCGGCGCTTTCGTCCGGGTTGCCGGGGTAGACGCCGATGCCGCGGGTGAAGTCGCCCTTGGGGGCCGGGCTGACGCAGGCGGCCAGGAGCAGGCCTGCGACGAAGTACACAGTCAGTCTTTTCATCGGATTATTTTACTTTTTGGATGTCTTTCAGGAAGAGATACTTCTTGTTCTGCTTCATCGTCTTCAGCAGGTCGGCCTGCGTCGGGCCCACCTGCGGGCGCGGGGTCTGGCCGGGGCGCAGCTTGCGCGGCGCGTTGCGCCAGATCAGCACATAGGAACACTCGTAGTTCGCGAGGATCTTCTGCAGGTCCACGCTGATTGGGCCGCACTCGCTGAGCGCGAAGAGCTTCTGCTTGCGCTGGGCGAAGCCGGAGACGCGGGTCAGCGCCACCTCGATGTTCTTGTTGAACTCCTCGCCGGAGCCGTACCAGTCGATCGAGAGGTAGTCGCAGTAGTCGTCGCCCGGATAACCCGCCAGGTACTCCTCGTCGGAGTAGGTCTTGTCGGTGTTGTACATATAGAGGATGTTGTGGAGGCCCTTGCCGCGGAGGTAATCGACCGTGAAGCGGAAGAGTTCGGCGTACTCCTCGTCATAGCAGCGCTTCCGGCCCCACCAGAAGAAGCTGCCGGAATGCTCGTGGTACGGGCGGAACAGGAACGGGATCAGCTTGCCGTCGTCGGTCCGCCAGGTGTTGAAGAAGGCGGCGAGGCGGTCGAGCCAGGAGGTAAACATCGCGTGGTTCGAGCCGCCGGGCAGGACGCTGCTGACGGCGTTCTCCCCGCGCGGGGAGAGGAACGCGACGTCCCAGGCCGAGCCGGCGCCGTTCGGCTGCTTGACACCGGGCCACTGGATGGAGATCGGATTCACGCAGTGCCAGCTGACGGTAATCACGCCGTCCTGCTCATAGAACCATTTCGCACGGTCGGCGATGTCGGCGAAGAAGTTCGAATCGAGGCTGTGGGGGCCGCCGAGCTCGATTTCACCGAGCTCAAAGCCGACCAGGGCCGGATAGTCGCCGACCGCCTCGCGCGTGTCGGAACGGCCTTTCTCGGCGCGCCAGGTGCTGCCGGTGATGAGGTCGTCCTGGTGGCCGAACATAATGCCGCGCTTCTGGAGCTTCTGGAGCCGCTCGAAGAGCTGCTTCGCCTCCGGCGTCGCGTCCGGGTCGGAGACTTTCCAGGTCTGGCCGTACACGACGCCCGCCGCGCAGACCAGAAGAAGGGTTATTAGGAGTTTTTTCATGGAATTATGGTTGTTTAATCTGAATCGGAGAGGACGGTGACGAAGCTGACGGCGGCCATCGGGACCCGCACGGATCCGTCCGTGACGGTCGCGGTCGTCAAGGCCATCGCGCTGTCCGCGTTCGTCGTATAGATCTTCACGCGGCGCACCGAGGCCGGGAAGCCGGAGAGGACCGCCTCGCAGGCGGCGCCGTTGTTGACCATATGGACGGCGTATTCATCGCGGGCGATGTTGCCGAAGGCGGCTACGTTGACCGTGCCTTTGCTGCAGTGGAACGGGAGCGCGAATGCATCCTCCGGGGTCATCGAAAGCTGCTTCAGGTTCCAGTAGCGCTGCGTCGGGCGGAGCGGGCCGGTCGTGCCGAAGATGCCTTCGCCGAAGAACGGGGAATAGTCCGCGGTCAGCTGCCACTGGAGGATGGACCAGGGCTGGGCGATGGCGCAGATGCGCGTGTAGAGGTTGATCTCGTAAAGGGCGAAGGTCGATTCGCCGAAGATTTCCGGGTAGCGCCAGGCGGCGGCGTCCGTGCTGCCCTCGGCGACGAGGAGCGGCACGTTGAGCTCGCGGGCGGCGCCGGCCCAG
>LUZF01000055.1 GCA_001602865.1 Bacteroidales bacterium Bact_14 | reverse complement strand
GGCCCGACGACGAACGCCGCGCCGAGGCGGATGAACCGCCGCGCGCTGCGGCCGTCGCTGACCGAGCCCACGCCGAGCACGAGCTCCGGCAATTCTTTCTTCGCGAACGGGACCAGCGCGGCGAACACTTCCGCGGCGGCCGCGCCGCGGTTCGTGAACTCGAACACGCGCACTCCGCCCGCGTAGCAGGCCTTCATCACCTCTATCGCCGTCGCGACGTCGGCGTGGTAGAACACCGGCACCATCGGCGCGGCGTCCAGCTGCTCATAAAAACGCGTTGCTGCCATACCGTTAACGATTGACCCTGCCGCTGGCGTTGCCGCCCATCAGGTTTTCCACTTCCGCCACGCTGACCTGGTTGAAGTCGCCCGGGACCGTGTGCTTCAGGCAGGACGCGGCCGCGGCGAATTCGACGGCGCGCTGGCAGTCTCCGGGCGTGGTCAGCAGCCCGTAGATCAGGCCGCCCATAAACGAATCGCCGCCGCCGATGCGGTCCACGATGTGGGTGATGTCGTACTGGCGGGATTCATACAATGTATTGCCGTCGTAGAGGACGCCCTTCCAGGTATTGTGGTTGGCGTTGATCGAGCCGCGGAGGGTGATGGCAATCTTTTTGGCGCGCGGGAAGCGGGCCATCAGCTGCTTGCAGACACTCAGGTAGCCCTGCGCGTCCGGCTTGATGCCGAACACCTTCTCCGCATCCTCCTCGTTCCCGAGGATCAGGTCGCATTCTTCGACGAGCGGCGGCATCACGGCGCCCGCCGGCTTGCCGTATTTCCAGAGTTTCTTCCGGTAGTTGAGGTCGCAGGAGACGGTCAGGCCGCGTTTGCGGGCGGCGCGGACGGCCTCGAGGCAGACCTCGGCCGCGCCGGCGCTGATCGCCGGCGTAATGCCTGTCCAGTGGAACCAGCCGGCCCCCTCGAACACCGCATCCCAGTCGATCATCCCCGGCTTGATCTCCGCGATCGCGGAATGCTCCCGGTCATAGATCACGTTGCCCGGCCGCGCGACTGCGCCCGTCTCCGTGAAGTAAATGCCCATCCGGCTGCCGCCGAACACGACGTGGTCCGTGGCGACGCCGTATGCGTGCAGCTCCCGCAGGCAGGCCTGCGCGAGGTCGTTCTCCGGCAGCCGCGTCACGAACTCCGCCGGGACGCCGAAATTCGCCAACGACGCGGCGACATTCGCTTCCCCGCCGCCGAAATACAGGTCCAGCTGCCGCGCGTGTCCGAGGCGCCCGAAACCCGGCGCCGCGAGCCGCATCATGATTTCTCCGAAAGTAACTACTTTTTGCATAGGTGCAATATAATCATTTTATTCGGCAAAGCGTGCAAGCGCCTCCTCCAGGGTGAGCGCGTCGTCCAGCGTGAAGCCGCCGTTGCGCGTGCGCCGCAGGCTGTCGAGGAACGCGCCGCTGCCCAGCGCCTCCCCCAGGTCCCGCGCCAGCGCGCGGATATACGTCCCCTTCGAACACCCCACCCGCACCTCCGCGTGCGGCAAACCCTCTCCGGCGATATCAATCACGTTGATCCTTCCGCTCGCTGTAGATACATTATTATCAATGGGGTTTTCTTTTTCGATTCCCTCTTTTCTGAACTCCACCAACTCCAGCGCGTATATGTTGATTCTCTGCTTGCTCAAAGATTTCTCGACTTCGCTCGAAATGACAGCGTGGTCGCTCGAAATGACAGCGTGGTCGCTCGAAATGATAGCGTGGTCGCTCGAAATGACAACACCCGCTTTATAGGCTTTTCTTGCGATCTCGTAGGCGCGGCGGCCGTCGACGGACTTGGCGGAAAAGAGGGGAGCGACCTGCTCCTGGGGGCCGAGGAAGGAGGGCAGTACCGCCCGCAGCGCCTCCTCGCTGACGCCATCCAGCGGATAGCGCGCGTCGATGGGCTTCTCGCGGTCGTAGGAGGCCGTCGTGGCGCCGAAGCTGATGCCGGCGAGGTACTCCTTGTCGCTGCGCTGCAGCTCCTCGGCGCGCCTGGTCGCCGGCCCGATGCAGACGAGCAGGAGGCCCGTCGCGAGGGGGTCGAGCGTGCCGGCGTGGCCGACCTTGAGGTTGCGCTTATGGAAATGCCGGGTCGCCGCGATCTTGATCTTGCGGATCACGTCCGCGGACGTCCAGCGGTAGGGCTTGTCAATGGGCAGGACAATCCCTTCCGGGTAATCTTCGATATCGTGGGAGAAGGTCATCTCCCGGGCTCGATCTTGTCGATGCGGCGCTGGTGGCGGCCGCCTTCGAACGCGGTTCCGAGCCAAGTCCGGATGATGAGGCGCGCCATCGCCGGCGAAATGAAGCGGGCCGGCATCACGAGCACGTTGGCGTCGTTGTGCGCCTTGACCAGTTCGGCGATCGCCTTGTTCCAGGCGAGGCCGGCGCGGATGCCGCGGTGGTGGTTGAGGCTCATCGCCATCCCGTTACCGGTGCCGCAGAGCGCGATGCCGCAGTCGACCTGGCGGGCGACGACGGCGTCCGCGAGCGGATGCGCGACGTCCGGATAATCCATGCTCTGCGTCGAGTCGGTCCCGAAATCCCGGACCTCATAGCCTTTCCGCTGCAGGTAGTCGACCAGCTGCCGCTTCAGCTCGAAGCCCGCGTGGTCCGCGCAAATCCCGATTTTCATATCCCTAGAGTTTGTCGTAAATGTCCTTCATAACATAGCGGAGGAAGGCCTGGGCGTTGCCGCAGACGGAATTCACGGCAATGACGGCGTTCTTCTCCGGCGCGATGATGCTGAACTGGCCCCAGGCGCCGTCGAGGCGGTAGGAACCGTTCGCGTTGTGCCACATCTGGTAGCCGTAGCCGTTGAGCCAGTCCTCGTTGCCGCGGCCGTTCGCGGGCTGCGGCTGCATGATCTGGACCGACATCGCCTCCGCGATCCAGGCTTCGGAAACGAGCTGCTTCCCGTTCCACCGTCCCTTGTTCAGGAACAGCTGCCCCATCTTCGCGAGGTCTTCCGTGCGCAGGAACAGGCCCCAGCCGCCCATATTGTAGCCCTCGGCCGACTCCTTCCACCAGTAGTCCGCGATGCCCATCGGGGCGAACAGCTTCTCCCCGAGGTAGTCCACCAGTTTCTTCCCGGTCACGCGCGAGACGATGACCGACAGCAGATAGGTGTTCATACTGTTGTAGCGGAACAGCGTGCCCGGATAGAAGCTGAAACTGTCGTTCAGCATAAAGCGGGTCGGATCCTTGAGCGTCAGCGCCTCCGTATCCCCGAGCCTGTCGTGGGCGAAGCCGGAGGACATCATCAGCAGGTGCTTGATCGTCAGCGCCTTCAGCGTGTCGGAAGGGTTCGCCGGAAGCTCGTCCGCGTTGAAGAACTTGATGATCGGATCATCCACGCTGAGCAGGCCTTCGTCCGAGGCGAGGCCGACGGCCGTCGCCGTGAAGGTCTTGCTGGCGGACCAGAGCGCGTGCTTGACCTCCGGGCCGTGGCCCTCGTCATAGCGCTCGTAGATTACGGCGCCGTCCTTGAGGACGACGATGCCGTGGAGCTCGTTCGTGCCGCCGGAAAGGGCGATGTCCGAGAAAACCTTGTCGAAGGCTTCCGTGTCGACGCCGCTCTTCGCGTTGCGCGGCAGGTGCGTCTGCTTCGGCCCGCAGGAAACCAGCAGCGCCGCCGCAGCCAACATAAGAAGTAACTTTTTCATAGTAAACTATTTGCCTAATGCGTTTCCAATCTTTTCCATCCGGGCGCGCAGCTCGTCCTTGCCAATGGTGGCGACGATGTCCGTGATCCCGAGACCGCTCGAAGCGCCCGTCAGCGCGAGCCGCAGGCAGTTCATCACCTTGCCCATCGGCCACTCCCTGCTGCGGATGTATTCCTCCAGCGGGGCGCCGATGCCTTCCGGCGTGAATTCGCCCTCGAACGCGCAGAGGAAGTCCGCCGCCTGGTAGGCGAGGCTGTAGTTCTCCTCTTTCCAGAACTTCGCGGCGTCCTTCTCGTTGTAGCTCTCCGGCGCCTCGAAGAGGCAGCGGGCGATCTCCCAGAAGTCTGGGACGAAGGTCGCGCGCATCTTCGTCAGCGCGACGACGTTCTTTACGTAATTGAGGGAGAAGGACTTCGTCTCAAAGTTGCAGCACACGGGGCTCTCGAAGCAGCCCGTGACCTCGATCCCCTGGGCCTTCAGGACCGGGACGAACAGGGTCGCGAGCTCCTCGTCGCTCTTGAGGCGCAGGTACTCCTTGTTGTACCATTTCGCCTTCTCCGGGTTGAATTTCGCACCGGCTTTCTGGACCTTGTCGAGCGAGAAAGCGGCGATCAGTTCGTCCAGGGTAAACATTTCGCGGTCGTCGCCGGGATTCCATCCCAGCATCGCGAGCATATTCACGAAGGCCTCCGGGAAGTACCCGTCCTCGCGGTAGCCGCGCGAGGTTTCCCCTTCGGCATTGGTCCACCGCAGCGGGAACACGGGGAAGCCCATCTTGTCCCCGTCGCGCTTCGACAGTTTCCCGTTGCCCACGGGCTTCAGCAGCAGCGACAGGTGCGCGAAGCGCGGCATCGTGTCCTCCCAGCCGAAGGCCTTGTAGAGCAGGTAATGGAGCGGGAGCGACGGCAGCCACTCCTCGCCGCGGATGACCTCGCTGATCTCCATCAGGTGGTCGTCCACGATGTTCGCGAGGTGGTAGGTCGGCAGCTCGTCGGCGCGCTTCCAGAGCACCTTGTCGTCGAGCGTCGCCGTGTTCACTTCGATATGGCCGCGAATCAGGTCATCCATCTCCACGAGCGTGTCCTCCGGCATCTTGAAGCGGATGGTCCAGTCCGTCGTCTCCGCCAGCAGGCGCTGCGTCTCCGCCTCCGGCAGGGTCAGCGAGTTGCGAAGCTTCCCCCGCGAAAGCTGGTTGTAGATGAATGTCCCGCCCCCGGCTTCTGCGACACCTCGGGCTGCCTCCAGCTCCTGCGCCGTATCGAAGGCATAATAGGCGCATCCCTTCTCCACCAGCTCCTCGGCGTAGCGGCGGTAGATGCCGCGGCGCTGCGACTGGCGGTAGGGGGCGTGCGGGTGGCGCGCGGAGGCCGTCTCCACGACCTTGCCGTCCGCATCGACGCCCTCGTCGGGCACGATGCCGCACCAGCGGAGCGCCTCGATGATGTACTCTTCGGCGCCGGGCACGAAACGGTGGGAATCGGTGTCCTCGATGCGGAGGATGAAATCACCGCCGTGCTGCTTGGCATACAGGTAATTGTACAGCGCGGTCCGGACGCCGCCCATATGGAGCGGCCCCGTCGGGGACGGCGCGAATCTGACTCTGGTTCTTCTCTGGCCCATATTCTTCTAATTCTTTTCTGCGGTCCGGACGGCCCTGCGGATGGCCGCTTCGTTCTCCAGCCGGCTCTTCTCCTCGCCGACGCCGACGCAGAGCACCGGCTTCTCGCGCCCTTCGAAATGGAAGGTGCGGGTGTTCTCCTTGGTGCTGAAGCCGATCTTGACGCGCTGGGAGGCGTTCTCCGGGAGGGAGATGCCCTCCTCGCTCTCGACGGCCGCCTTGTTGTATACGAAACTGTCGGTGATGAAAATGTAGTTGCCGAGGTCCTCGCCCGGGCCCATGATGTCGATGAACTGGAGCCCGACGACGATGGCCGTGATGTTGACGCGGTCGCCGAATTCCGGATCGTCGTCGTAGATGAGGCCCTGCTTGAAGCGGTTGGCCTTGCCCGTGTATTTCTTGATCTCCTCGTTGATCATCTCGAACTGCTTCGCGCTGATGCCCTGCTCGTTGCGGCCGACCGTGACGTTGAGGAGGATGTTCTTCGCGCTCTTCAGGTCGTAGTCGTTCAGAAGCGGGGAGCTGAAGGCCTCGCGGACGGCGTCCTCGATGCGGTGGTCTCCCGTGCCGCTGCCGCTGCCCATCAGCGCGCAGCCGCTGTTGCGCATCATCGTCTTGACGTCCTTGAAGTCCACGTTGATGTAGCCGGGCTTCCCGATGATTTCGATGATGCCCTTCACGGCGGTCGCGAGGACCTCGTTGGACTTGGGGAACGCGTCCTGCAGGAGCAGGTCTCCGTAGAACTTCAGGATATTCTGGTTCTTGATGATCAGCAGGCTGTCCACGTTCTTTTCGAGCTCGTGGATGCCGTCGATGGCCTTAGACAGGGACTCGTTACCCTCGTTGTCGAAGGGCACCGTGACGACGCCGACCGTCAGGATGCCGCGGTCCTTCGCCATCTTGGCGATGACCGGCGCGGCGCCCGTGCCGGTGCCGCCGCCCATACCGGCGGTCACGAAGAGCATCTCCGTGCCGTTGTCGAGGACGGTCGCGGCAATCTCGTCCTGGCTCTCGAGCGCGGCCTTGCGGCCCTCGCTCGGGTCCGTGCCCGCGCCGAGGCCCTTGCCCATCTGGATCTTGACGGGCACGTTGCTGCTGTGGAGCGCCGCCGCGTCGGTGTTGCAGACGATGAAGCTGCAGCCCTCGATATGCTGGTTGTACATATAGGTGACGGCATTGCATCCGCCGCCGCCGACGCCGATAACCTTGATCATCGAAGCTTCCGGCTTCCAGTCACCCGGGATAATATCTTTGTAGTCCATAGCTTATTGATTCTCCATTTCGTCAAACAAACCGTTGATCGTATCGCTGACCTTGTCGGTGATCTTCGTCCAGAACGGGCTGGGCTTGCGCTCCTTCGGCGGCTTGGGGGTCTTCTCGCGCTTCTTCTTTTCCGGTTTCTGCTCCGGACCGAACTCCTCCTTGTCGAAGAGGGCGTCGTCCGGGCGCTCCGGAACGGTCTCGGACACTTCCGGCTCCTGCTCCTCCGGCTCCGCCGCCGGGAGCTGCTCGATGCAGTTGACGTACTTGTCTTCCTTGGCGGACATCACCATACTGATCACGGTCGCGGCGGAGGTCTCCATCGCGCCGGGGCAGCCGGTGGCGGTGAACTTGCGGAGCGGGTAGCCCATACGCACGTTGTAGCCGGACATCTCCTTGATCAGGTTGCCCAGGTTGGTCATCGCCGCGCCGCCGCCGGTGATCACGATGCCGCTGCGGAGGCTGTCCGCCATCCCGCTGCGCTCGATCTCGTAGAGCATCGCATCGATGATCTCCTTCTCGCGGCAGGTGATGATTTCGGACAGGTAGCGGACCGGCAGGTCCTTTTCGGCGCCGTTCTCCTCGTTGACAATCTTGATGACCTTCTCGCTCATCGAAGCCAGCTTCTCCGGCATGCAGGCGCCGTAGGCGAGCTTGATGTTCTCGGCGAGGGAGGTGGAGAAGCCGCACTCGAGACGGATGTCCTCGGTCACGCTCGCGGCGCCGAAGGGGATGGAGGCGAAATGCCGGAGGATGCCGCCCTGGAACACGGTGACGGAGGTCACGCCCGCGCCGAACTCGATCATCGCGACGCCGTTGTTCATCTCGTTCGCCGTGAGGACGGCCTTGGCCGCCGTGATCGGAGTGAAGCAGGCCTTGGAGAGGGCGATGCCCGTGTCGTTGAACACGTTGTCGATGTTGGTCCGGTTCTTCCGGGTGCCCACGAACGCCTTGTAGTAGCCCGTGAACTTCTCGCTGATCATACCGACGACGTCTTCCTCGGTCGCCTGGATGATCTCGTCCGTCTCGATGGACTGGGCGACGGCCCCGAAGATGACTTCCTTGTCCGGATTGTCAAGCGGGTAGGTGTCCAGCGCGATGTTCTTCAGGTTGTCCACGTCCTCGCGGGTGATGCGTCCGTCGTCGGAGCCGCGCGGGACCTCCGCCTTGGCGATTTCCTGCCTGACATAGTAGCGCGGCAGGCCGACCACCATCTGGAGTATCTTGATCCGGAGCTCCGATTCCGCGCTGCGGACCATCTCCTTCAGCACGTCCGAAGCCCGCTGGGGGTTGAAGACGTAGCTGTAGCGGATGCCCGCGGACGGGTGTTCCTTGTAATAAATGACCTGGACATCCTCGCCTTCCACTTTGGCCACGGCGAGGGCCGTCTTCGACGTCCCCAGGTCCACTGCTGCGATGTAGCGTTCCTCCATATCAGTTCTTGCAAATGATCTGTCCGTTATATTTTACGTTAACTGTCGTATATTCCTTCTGCGGCCGGATGTACTGGTAGTACTTCTCGATGCGCGCGAATTTCTCCTCATACCCGGCGGGGGAGCCGAACACGAACTTTTCCTTCCCCTCGCGCGGGACGAGGACGAGGTCCCCGTCTCCGTCCACGGAGATCTGGACGATGTTCTCCGCCCAGAGCCGGTGGGTCGTCATATAGGCGACCAGGCCCAGCACATCCTGCATCCAGGCGGCCTCCCTGCCTTCCAGCGTCCCCTTGTAACCCTCCTGGTAGAAGATCGGGACGTTCCCGTCGATGACCGGGACCAGCGAGGTGAAGTTCCCCTGGAGCGGGAACACGCAGCCGCGCTCGTCGACGTAGAAGCCGCTGCCGCCCTTCTGGAAGCGGACGACCGGCACCCGCTGGCTGATTCGGATGTTCAGCATCCCGTCCCCGGTCGTCCAGGCCTCGCTCTTCAGGACGGCGCTCTGCACGTCGAGGATCTTCTCGATGCGCGCGAGGTTCACGCTGTCGATGCGCTGGCCGATGTAGGGGCCATAGAAGTTGTTCAGATACCCCTTCACGTCCTCTTCGGTCACGAAATTGTAGTCGTCCGCGAACGCCACCTGCAGGCCGGTGCAGGTCAGCAGCTGCCGGTTCTGGCGCTGCGCCGCCCCGAGGAGCAGCAGGCCCAGGACCAGCACCGCCCCTGCGAGCAGGAAGAGGAGGTTGCGGACGGCTTTCTTCATCGTTTCTCAAGCATTTCGGTGATCGGACCGACGAGGCGGTCGATGTCTCCCGCGCCGAAGGTCACCAGCACGTCGAGCGGCTCCGCGGCGAGGTAGTCCAGCAGTTCGGGTTTGCGCATCATCACCTTCTCGGGTGCGGTCACGTCCTTGAAGATGATCTCCGAGGTCACGCCCGGGATCGGCTCCTCGCGGGCGGGATAGATGTCCAGCAGGATCAGCTTGTCCACGCCGCTGAGCGCCTCCGCGAATTCCGGCGCGAAGTCCCGCGTGCGGGTGTAGAGGTGCGGCTGGAAGACGGCCGTGATCTTGCGCTTCGGGAACATATCCCGGATCGCGGCGATGGCCGTGGCCAGCTCCTGCGGGTGGTGGGCATAATCGTCGATGTAGGTCAGGCCCGGCTTGCTCACGTGCTCGTCCAGGCGGCGTTCGGCGCCTTGGAAGCTGCCGATTGCGCGGCGCACCGCCTCCGGCGCGACGCCGTGCAGCAGTGCCGCCGCGGCCGCCGCGACGCTGTTC
>LUZF01000054.1 GCA_001602865.1 Bacteroidales bacterium Bact_14 | reverse complement strand
GAACCACTTCGCGATCGACCGGGTCACGGCGACGCCGGCGATCTCGCTGCCCAGGCCGAACATCATACAGCCCGCGTACGCGATCAGCAGCGAGGTGCGCGGCGCCAGGCCGGAGGAGATCGCCGCATAGACGGTCCCCGCGCCCAGCACCATCAGGCCGACGAAGATCGAGCCGACGATGCGCACGCCGAAGATGTCCAGCAGGATGCCGCAGACGACCAGGCCGCCGCAGACGCAGAGGAACGAGTAGCCGCCGGCGTAGAAGCCGTAGTCGGCGCTGTTCCAGCCGAGGTCGAGCAGCTGCGGATTGTTGAAGATGTGCGAGAGGGTCGAGAACATGTCGTCGAAGAAGTACGACGCGAACATGGGCACGACCAGACACGCGAGTGCCGCCCAGCAGGCGGCACTTTTCGATATCGGTTTATTCATCTTTCTTGATGTTCGGAAGTTCAAGTCCATATCCCTTCTTGCGGTCCTCGACCTTCAGGAGGAAAGTAAAGATGAGGGCCACGACGCCGAAGCTGGAGAAGATGATCATCGGGACCGTGTAGCCGCCGGTCGCCTTGTTCACGGCGCCGATCAGCAGCGGAACGCCCCAGAGGCCGATGTTTTGGACCCAGAAGATCACGCAGTAGGCGCTGCCGAGGATCTTCTCGTCGATGATCTTCGGGACGCTCGGCCAGAGCGCCGCGGGCACCAGAGAGAAGCTCACGCCCAGGATGAGGATCAGCGCGACCGCGAGCCAGGAGGCCTTGTACATCGGGAGCACGAAGGCGAAGCCGAGGTGGCAGACCGCCATAGTCAGCGCGCCCACCATCAGCATCGTCGCGCCCTTGCCCTTCCTGTCGAGGAAGATGCCCAGGAACGGGGTCAGCACCATCGCCAGAATCGGGAACACGCTGAACAGGCGCGCGGCGAAGTCCGCCTCGACCTGCAGCGTTTCCTCCAGGAAGTTGGTCGCAAACTTCTGGAAGGGGAAGATGGCGCTGTAGTAAAGCACGCAGAGGATCGCGACGATCCAGAACATCTTGCTGGTGAAGATGCGGCCGAGGTCCTTGACCTGGAACTCGTCGGCCTTCGAATCATCCGCCTCGCCGATGGCTTCCAGCTGGGCGTCGAACTTCCGGTCGAAGACGCAGAAGACGCTGTAGGAGATCAGGCCGATGCAGAGCAGCAGCGCGCCGAAGAGCACCGGGGAGCCGACCGCGTCCGGGAAGGACTTGGCGATGGCGGGGCTCAGCCACATCGCGGCGAAGACGCCGAGGCGCGCGATCGCCATCTCGATGCCCATCGCGAGGGCCATTTCCTTGCCCTTGAACCATTTCGCGATGGCCTTGGAAACGGTCGTACCGCCCATCTCACAGCCGCAGCCGAAGATCATGAATCCCAGGGTCGCGACCTTGGCGCTGCCGGGGAAGGAGACCCACCAGCTGTTCAGCCAGTTGCAGAGCTCCGTCGTCTGGAACCAGTCGCTGACGCCGATGTACTTCACGACGGCGCCGATCACCATCAGGGACGCCGACAGTACGCCGGTGAAGCGGACGCCCATCTTGTCGAGGATGATGCCCGCGAAGATGAGGAAGAAGCAGAACACATTGAGGAAGAACTCGCCTCCCGCATAGGTTCCGAAAGTTGCGCTGTCCCAGCCGCGAACGCTTTCAAGGGTCGATTTCAAAGGGGAAAGGATGTCCGCGAACAGGTACGCGAAGAACATCATCATCGCGATGAGGACCAGGGCCGACCAGCGGATGGCCGGGTTGTCGTTCATCAGTTTGTGTACTTTTTCTGACATATGGGTGTTATTTCAATTATTATCCGCATTCAAGCCGTCTAAGTTACGAGTTTTTTTCAAATGTTGCGAGAAAACCGTACCTTAGCAGTCCTTTCTACAGGTATGGAAGAACGCAAGTACACGATTCTGGACGGGATAGACAGCCCCGAAGACCTCAGGAAGCTCGACGAGGGCTCCCTGGAGACGCTGTGCGGCGAAATCCGGGATTATATGGTCCGCTGCTGCGCGGAGAACCCCGGGCACCTCGCCTCGAGCCTCGGCGCCGTGGAGATCATCACGGCCCTCCACTACGTGTACGACACCCCCAAGGACAAGATCGTCTTCGACGTCGGCCACCAGGCCTATGCCCATAAGATCCTGACCGGCCGCCGCGACGCCTTCCGCGGGAACCGCACCAGGGACGGCATCAGCGGCTTCCCCCTGCGCTCCGAAAGTCCCTACGACGCGTTCGGCGCCGGGCACGCCTCGACTTCGGTCTCGGCGGCCCTGGGTCTGGCGGAGGCCGCGCGCCTGCGCGGCAGCGGCGAAAAGGCCGTCGCCGTGATCGGCGACGGCGCCCTGACGGGCGGCCTGGCCTTCGAGGGCCTCAACAACGCCGGCGGCAGCACCACCGACCTCCTGGTCCTCATCAACGACAACAACCAGTCCATCGACAAGAACCTCGGCGGACTCCACAACCACCTCCTCAGCCTCACGACCAGCCCCTTCTACAACCGCGTCAAGGACAAGGTCTGGCGCACCCTCGGCGAGAGCCGCACCCGCAACTTCTTCCAGCGCTGGACCCGCTCCCTGAAATCCTGGATCGTCGGGCGCAGCGGCGGCGACCTCTTCGAGTCCCTCGGGTTCCGCTACTTCGGCCCCATCGACGGCAACGACGTCGGCGAAGTCGTCGACGCCCTGCGGCGCATCCGCGGCCTCAAGGGCCCGCGCGTGCTCCACTGCCTGACGACGAAGGGCCACGGCTACGCCGCCGCGGAAGCGGATCCGACGACCTGGCACGCCCCGGGCAGGTTCGACCCGGAGACCGGGCAGCGCAAGCTGTCCCCCCGCGTCTGCGACCGTTACCAGGACGTCTTCGGCGAAGTGCTGGTCGAACTCGCCCGCGCCGACGCGCGCGTCGTCGGCATCACGCCGGCGATGGCCAGCGGCTGCGGGATGAACCGCCTCGCCGCCGCCCTCCCGGAGCGCTTCTTCGACGTCGGCATCGAGGAGGAGCACGCCGTCACCTTCGCCGCCGGCCTCGCCGCCGCCGGCATCCGCCCCTTCTGCAACATCTACTCCGCCTTCGCGCAGCGCGCCTATGACCAGCTGATCCACGACGTGGCGCTCCAGCGCCTCCCGGTGGTCCTCTGCCTGGACCGCGCGGGCCTCGTCGGCGAAGACGGCGCGACCCACCAGGGCTCCTTCGACCTCGCCGCCTTCCGCAGCATCCCGGGATGCACCATCGTCGCCCCGCGCGACGAGTATGAGCTCAAGTGCGCGATGCACGCCGCCCTCCGCATCACGGAAGGCCCTTATATAATAAGGTATCCGCGCGGGTACGGGGAAGGCGTTTCCTGGGCGGACGTGCCGCCGCGGGAGTACCCTGCCGGCAAGGGGGAAAGGCTGATCGAAGGGAATTCGCGCCTCGCGGTGCTTGCGCTGGGCCCCTTCGCCTACCGGGCGATGGAGGCGGCGCGCAAGCTGGAGGCCGAAGGCGGTCCGCTGCCCTCCGTGTACGATGTACGCTTCCTGAAGCCGATGGACCTGGCCCTGCTGGAAGAGGTCGCCGCCGGCGCCGACGCCGTGCTGACCGTGGAGGATGGAACGCTGAAGGGCGGGCTGCTGGGTGAAGTCGCCGAATATATGGCCTCGCGGCATCCGGGAATCCGGGTGAAGGGCCTCGGAATCCCTGATTCCTTCGTCTCCCAGGCGTCCCAGCAGGAGCAGCGGGCGGCCTGCGGGCTCACCGCCGACGGCATTCTTGAAAGCTTGCGCGAACTTTCCCAAAAAGATTGAAAAAGTTTTGGATTGTTCGAAAGAATCTCTATCTTTGCAGTCCCCTAAGCGAAGGGGTTTTAGATTGACAACATTGCCGGTATAGCTCAGTTGGCCAGAGCGCGTGATTTGTAATCTCGAGGTCGTGGGTTCGACTCCCTCTACCGGCTCGGCTCCGGAACTGAGTTTTTACCGGAAAAGTGATATCTGGGAGGATACCAAAGTGGCCAACTGGGGCAGACTGTAAATCTGCTGGATCATTCCTTCGGGCGTTCGAATCGCTCTCCTCCCACCACAGTAGCGGGACATTTCCGCAAATGCGGGGTTCGTATAACGGCTATTATGCCAGCCTTCCAAGCTGGAAATGGGAGTTCGATTCTCCTACCCCGCTCCTGAATCAGCCGATGTAGCTCAGGGGTAGAGCGCATCCTTGGTAAGGATGAGGTCATGAGTTCAAATC
>LUZF01000053.1 GCA_001602865.1 Bacteroidales bacterium Bact_14 | reverse complement strand
CCTTTAGGGAGGGGTCGCGAAGCGACGGTTTCAGCGTATCATGGAACTTTTTAAAAAACAACACGATGACTGAATTTCAAAGAGAGATTTTGGAAGGGATTCCGGCGGAGCTGCCGGAGGCGAAGCCGTATGACGCGGCGGTGAACCATGCGCCGCGGCGGAAGGACATCCTGACGGCGGAGGAGAAGGTCCTCGCCCTCAGGAACGCGCTCCGCTACTTCCCGGAGCGCCTCCACGCCGCCCTGGCCCCGGAATTCGCCGAAGAACTGCAGCGCTACGGCCGCATCTACATGTACCGCTACCGCCCCTCGTACGACATGTACGCGCGGCCGATCGACGAATACCCGGCGAAATCGCGGCAGGCGGCGGCCATCATGGCGATGATCCAGAACAACCTGGACCCGCGCGTCGCGCAGCACCCCCACGAACTCATCATCTACGGCGGCAACGGCGCCATCTTCCAGAACTGGGCCCAGTACCGCCTCACGATGCGCTACCTCGCGACCATGACCGACGAGCAGACCCTCGCGATGTACTCGGGCCACCCCCTCGGCCTCTTCCCCTCCCACCGGGACGCCCCCCGCGTCGTCGTGACCAACGGCATGGTCATCCCGAACTACTCCAAGCCCGACGACTGGGAGCGCTTCAACGCCCTCGGCGTCAGCCAGTACGGCCAGATGACCGCCGGCTCCTATATGTACATCGGCCCCCAGGGCATCGTCCACGGCACCACGATTACGGTGATGAACGCGGCGCGGAAGGTGCTGCGCGCCAGGGGCATCGACGGCGATGACCGCGGCGGGATGCTGTTCGTGACGGCGGGCCTCGGCGGCATGTCCGGCGCCCAGCCGAAGGCCGGCAACATCGCCGGCGTCGTCAGCGTGACCGCGGAAATCAACCCCCTCGCCGCGCGCAAGCGCTACGAACAGGGCTGGGTCGACGAGCTCCACGACAGCCTCGACGAACTCATCCCCCGCATCCGCAAGGCCGTCGCCGCGAAGGAAGTCGTCTCCCTGGCCTACGTCGGCAACGTCGTGGACCTCTGGGAGCGCCTCGCCGACGAGCGCATCCGCGTCGACCTCGGCTCCGACCAGACCTCCCTCCACAACCCCTGGGCCGGCGGCTACTACCCCGTCGGCTACAGCCTGGAAGAATCCCAGCGGATGATGGCCGCGGAGCCGGACCGCTTCCGCAAGGCCGTCCAGGAGTCCCTGCGCCGCCACGTCGCCGCAATCAACCGCCTCGCCGCGGACGGGATGTACTTCTTCGACTACGGCAACGCCTTCCTGCTCGAAAGCTCCCGCGCCGGCGCCGACATCCTCCTGCCCGACGGGCGCTTCCGCTACCCGTCCTATGTCCAGGACATCATGGGCCCGATGTATTTCGACTACGGCTTCGGCCCGTTCCGCTGGGTCTGCATGAGCGAAAAGCCGGAGGACCTCGCGAAGACGGACGAAATCGCCGTGCGCGTCCTCTCGGAAATCGCCGCGACGGCCCCGGAGGAAATCGCCGGCCAGATGCGCGACAACATCCGCTGGATCCGGGAAGCCGGCCGCAACCGCCTCGTCGTCGGCTCCCAGGCCCGCATCCTCTACGCGGACTGCGAGGGCCGCACGAAGATCGCCCTCGCCTTCAACGACGCGATCCGCAGCGGCGAAATCACCGCCCCGATCGTCCTCGGCCGCGACCACCACGACGTCTCCGGCACGGACTCCCCCTTCCGCGAGACCTCCAACATCTATGACGGCTCCCGCTTCACCGCCGACATGGCGATCCAGAACGTCATCGGCGACGCCTTCCGCGGCGCGACCTGGGTCTCCATCCACAACGGCGGCGGCGTCGGCTGGGGCGAAGTCATCAACGGCGGCTTCGGAATGGTCATCGACGGCAGCGACGATGCCGCCCGCCACATCCGCGAAATGCTGTTCTGGGACGTCAACAACGGCATCGCCCGCCGCAGCTGGGCCCGCAACGACGGCGCCCGCAGCGCCATCGCCCGCGAAATGGCCCGTACCCCGGGCCTCCGCGTCACCGTCCCCAACCTCGCCGATGAAACACTGATACGAAAAACTTTGGAAAGCTTATGATCCACGTCATTTCGAGCGAAAGGCTCACCCTCGACCGCCTCAAGGAAATCCTCGACAACCACGCGAAACTCGTGCTCGGCGACGAAGCCGTCCACGCCATCAACAAATGCCGCAAGTACCTGGACGACAAGATGAAAGACATCGACCGTCCCATCTACGGCATCACGACCGGCTTCGGCTCCCTCTACAATGTGACCATCCCCGCGGACGAACTCTCGCAGCTCCAGTACAACCTCGTCGTCTCGCACGCCTGCGGCGCCGGGGAGACCGTGCGCCCCGAGATTGTGAAGCTGATGCTGTTCCTGAAGGCCCAGAGCCTCTCCTATGGCCATTCCGGCGTCCAGCTCGCAACGGTCCAGCGCCTCGTGGATATGTTCAATGAAGACATCCTGCCTGTCGTGTACCAGCAGGGCTCGCTCGGCGCTTCCGGTGACCTCGCGCCCCTCGCCCACCTGAGCCTCCCGCTCCTCGGCCTCGGGGAAGTCCTGTACAAGGGTCGCGTGCGCCCCTCCGCGGAGGTGTGGACCGAAAAGGGCTGGGAGCCCATCACCCTCCAGTCGAAGGAGGGCCTCGCGCTGCTGAACGGCACCCAGTTTATGAGCGCCCACGCCGTCTGGTCCATCCTGGAATCGAAGCGCCTCTCCCGCTGGGCCGACCTGATCGGCGCGATGTCCCTGGACGTCTACGACGGCCGCATCGAGCCCTTCCTCCCGCTGACCCACCAGCTCCGCCCCCACGTCGGCCAGATCCTGACCGGCGAGCGCTTCCTCGAAATCCTCGAGGGCAGCGAACTCATCCGCCGCCCCAAGGAGCACGTCCAGGACCCCTACAGCTTCCGCTGCATCCCCCAGGTCCACGGCGCCGTCAAGGACAACATCCTTTATGTCAAGTCAGTGATTGAGAATGAGATAAACTCCGCGACCGACAATCCCAACATCTTCCCCGACGAGGATATGATCATCTCCGCCGGCAACTTCCACGGCGAGCCGATCGCCATCCCGATGGACTCCCTGGCCATCGCGATGTCCGAGCTGGCCAGCATCTCCGAGCGCCGCACCTTCCAGCTGATCAACGGCGTGCGCGGCCTCCCGAAGTACCTGGTCGCCGAGCCGGGCCTCAACAGCGGCTTTATGATTCCGCAGTACACGGCCGCGAGCATCGTCTCCCAGAACAAGGGCCTCTGCTGGCCCGCCACGTGCGATTCCATCCCCTCCTCGCAGGGCCAGGAGGACCACGTCAGTATGGGCTCCAACGCCGCCACCAAACTCGTCCGCGTCGTGGACAACACGGAGACCGTCCTCGCCATCGAGCTTTTCAACGCAGCCCAGGCCCTCGATTTCCGCCGTCCCGCGAAGACCTCCCCCCGACTCGAGCGCATCTACCGCGACTACCGCACCGTCGTCCCCTTCCTCGACCACGACACCTACATGCACCCCTACATCGCCGACTCCGTCACCTTCCTCCGCCGCGAGGAGTACCTCTGATCGACTTTAACGCAGAAAGGTAGCTCAAAACCCGAGCGACCTTTTTCCATAAATATCTGGAAATCTGTTCGTTATAAACCACGGCATCCCTGGCCGCAAATAAACACCTTCCGGATATACGGGCTGCGGTACAGGTACGGCAGTTTCGTCAGGGTCCAGCCGGGCGTCGTCAGGATCAGGTCGGCGCGCTTGCCGCGGGTGATGGAGCCCGTCTCCGCGCTGAGGCCCATCGCATAGGCGCCGTTCAGCGTCACTGCATTCAGCGCCTGGACCGGCGTGAGCCGCATCCGGATGCAGCCGAGGGCCATCACGAAGCGCATATCGCCCGCCGGCGACGAGCCCGGGTTGTAGTCTGATGCCAGCGCGACCCCCAGTCCGGCGGCGATGAAATCCTTCGCGCGCCCGAAGGGAATTCCCAGGAAAAAGGATGAGCCCGGCAGCATCGTCGGCATCGTCTCCGAGCCCTGCAGGGCGGCGATTTCCGCGTCGCCCGCGCGCTCGAGGTGGTCCACCGAGAGCGCCCCGTGCGCCACGCCGACCTGCACGCCGCCGCTCTCCGCGAGTTCGTTGGCGTGGATCTTCGGCCGCAGCCCGCTGCGCGCGCCGGCCTCCAGGATCCGCGCCGTGTCCTCCGGCGTGAAGAAGCCCTCGTCGCAGAACACATCGATGAAGTCCGCCAGCGCCGCCGCCTCCGGCGTCATATTGATCACTTCCTGCACATAAGACTCATGGTCATACCCGCGACCCACCGCGTGCGCCCCCAGGAAGGTCGACTTCACCGCAGCAGGCACGCTTTCCCGGATGCGCCGGATCACCCGCAGCATCTTCATCTCATCCGCCGGGTTCAGCCCATACCCGCTCTTGATCTCCATCGCCCCGGTGCCACAAGCCATCATCTCCTCCACCCGCACCATCGACTCCCGGTACAGCGCCTCCTCGTCCGTCGCGTGCAGCCGGTCGGCGGAATTCAGGATCCCACCCCCGCGCGCCGCGATCTCCTCATAACTGAGCCCCCGGATCTTGTCCAGGAACTCCCCCTCCCGGCTGCCCGCATACACGATATGCGTGTGGCTGTCGCAGAACGCCGGCAGGACCATCCCCCCTTCGGCATCAATCCTCTCCCCGCCGGCGGGCGCCTCCCCTTCGCCGAAGTCCACAATCCTCCCATCCTCCACGGCGATCCACGCATCCCGCAGGATTCCGGTTTCATCCATCTCCGCGCCCTGCTTCCGCAGCACGCCCTCCGGCACGATGCCGACCAGTTCCCCGATGTTATGTATAACTGTCATTTGCGCTGTCACGTAACTTTTTGTCTTTTAGTTATTTGATGAATCAGACTCCTTCATAATCAGAGGACACCATTAATGCAACTTTCTGATTTTCAAAAAGTTGCGCGCCAGGCATCAGCGGGTGGTAAAGTTCAGGACCGAGCGGACGGTCATCGACTCGTCCGCGGCGGTAAGGTAGGTGATGCTGAAGGTCTTGCCACCCTGGGGGACATCGAGGACGACGTGGCCGCCCTCGAAGGCCGCGGGCGCGATGTCCTCCAGCCACGCGGCGCCCTTGTCCTCCTCCCGGCGCTCGGCGGGGAAGATGCCCGGGCAGACGATGCGCTCGCCCGGATACAGCGAGCGGTCCGCGAGGGTCTCCATCACCGGTGCGACGTTGTGGAGCTGGTCCCAGACGCAGCTGACATAGACCTGCGAGCGCAGCGCGGAAACGAGCTTCGGCGGCATCGAGTAATGGCCGTGATGATTGATCTTCGTGACGTTGGCGGGGCCGCAGACTTCGGCGATGGCCTCTTCCGTCCGGAAGGTGCTCCCGTCCTCCAGCCTCCAGCTGTCGGAGAAGTCGCCGGCCGTGTAGAATTTGAAATCGCCGTAGGTGAAGACCATCCCGAGGCTCATGCCGTTCTCGTTGAAGGTGCGCGGCGGGTTCTTCTTGCGCTCGGCGTAGAGGTCGATGATGCGGCCGTCCGGCGCGGCGATGCGGCCGTTGCCGCAGATGTTGCGCACGAAGAAGTCCCTGTATTTCTGCCGGTTATGGAGCAGCGCGACCTGGTCGACCTCGCCGACGCGGAACTTCTCGACCTGCATCCCGCGGTGCTTGCGCATATAATCATAGAACTTCGTCATATGCGTGCGCATCTTCGCGCCGTCGTCGACCAGCGGAATCGGATCCTGGAAATCCGGGTAGCAGCGGTCGAAGGCGCGCCCGAAGTCGAGCGTCTCCGCCGCCTGCGCGAAGCCGCTCAGGTAATACGGCTGCCCGTCGCGCTCCACCTCAGATGCATAAAAAGTCTCCCCGCCGCCGTGATCATTGTGGTAATGCGAAAGCATCATATAGTCCACCTTCCTGCCATTCGGGTTCACGCGCTCCACGTAGCGGGCGATCCATTCCCCCGAGTGGCGCTCGCCGCTGGGCAGCACCGGGACGGCCAGTTTGCCGCGCCCGATGGCGTTGTGGTCGCCGCAGTCCAGGAGCATCGACGTCCCGTCCGGGAAGATCATGAACATCGACTCCGCGACGCCCGTATAAATGAAATGCACCTGGAAATGGCCTTTCTTCCAGCCCTTCCAGGCCTTGCCGACGGCGGCATCCGCCGTTCCCGCCGCGAACGCCTTCTCCCAATCCATCATCAGCGCCGCCGTCGCCGCCGCCGAAGCCTTGATAAAGTTCCTTCTGTCCATTGTAAATCTCTTTGCAAATCCCTTTGCCGTGTTCCTGTTCAAAGTTACGCAAAAAGATTCTAAATACACTTCGACTCCACCCCCGCCGCGGCCACGTTTTGCCCCTTTTTGCGGCCGAATGAGAGCCGTCACCCCCGCCACGGCCGCGTTTTGACTATTTTTGCGGCCGGAAGCAAGCTTTCACCACCCCAGCGGCCGCGTTTCGCCCTATTTTGCGGCCGGAAGCAAGCTTTCACCACCCCAGCGGCCGCGTTTTGACCATTTTTGCGGCCGGAAGCAAGCTTTCACCACCCCATCGGCCGCGTTTTGACCAGTTTTGCGGCCGAATGCGGGCCGCCACCCCCGCCACGGCCGCGTTTTGACCATTTTTGCGGCCGGAAGCAAGCTTTCACCACCCCAGCGGCCGCGTTTTCCCCCTTTTTGCGGCCGGAAGCAAGCTTTCACCACCCCAGCGGCCGCGTTTTCCCTCTTTTTGCGGCCGAATGCGAGCCACCTGTAGCGAATAATCCGGAAAACTTGTATCTTTCAAATATGAAATTGAGATTTTGGTCGATAATACTGCTGGCGGGGCTGGCGGCGGGGTGGGGGAGGCGGAAGCCGGAGATGAATCTC
>LUZF01000052.1 GCA_001602865.1 Bacteroidales bacterium Bact_14 | reverse complement strand
GTAGGAGACGCGGGCGTCGGTCACGACACCGCCGTCGAGCGGGGCCTTGCCGTCGCGGGAGGAAGCCTTGATGGCCACCAGTTCGTAGACGTTGTCACCCGGCACATACGGCGAGGGCTTCACGCTCCACATACCGCGGAACTCCGAAGGGAAGATCTGCGCGATCTGCGGCATCGCCAGGTAGCGGTTGACGACCGCGGTATCAGCCGCTGTCGCGAAACCGATCAGGGCGGTGTTGTTCATCTGGGAAGGCTCGAGCACCGCGAAGAGCGGGTTCTGCTTCCTGTAGGCGTCGTACTCGGCGTTGCTGTTCTCCTGGGAGGCGAGCTCCTGGCTGAGGATGTCGCCTTCGGCGGCGGGAGCCTCTTCCACGGCCTCTACCTCTTCGCCGGCGAGCAGCTGGGCGAGGGTGCTGTTGGCCTCAACGAGGTACGGGTATATCTCGGAGTTGTCGAAGGTGGTCCAGAATTCGAGGGATGCGGTACCCTGGAGCAGCTTTCTGACGCGCTCAGGCTCCTTCACGCCCGGGAGTTCGACGAGGATGCGGCCCGTGTTGCCGATCTTCTGGATCGAAGGCTGGGTCACACCGAAACGGTCGATACGGTTGCGAAGCACGTTGAAGGAGTTGGAAACGGCGCTTTCGGCGTCCTCACGGATGATGGAGAGCACTTCGGCGTTGGTGGACTCGGGGCGGATGCGCTCGCGCATCTCGTAGGTTCCGAACACCTGGGAAAGGCGCTGGCCCGGAGCCACTTCCTCCCAGGCCTCACCGAAGAGGGTGATCAGGTCGGAGGAGGAGCTCACGCTGCGCTCTTTCGCCAGCGCGAGGGCCCGGTTGAATTCGGGGGAGGTATTGTCGCCGGCAAGGGCCTTGACCATATCCTCGAGCTGCACCTGAAGCATGACGTTCATACCGCCCTTCAGGTCGAGGCCGAGGTTGATCTCCTTTGCCTGGACGTCCTTGTAAGTGTTGCCAAGATAAACTTTTTCAGTGGAGATGGAATCGACATAACGGCGATTCTCCACTTTCCTGATGGAATCAAGGTAGTAAGCCTGATCCGCTACACCGACTTTGCTGAAAGCCGCGCTGTTCTGCGCAGCAAGTGCCGCCTTCTCGGCGTACTTCTCCGCCTTCTTGGACTGGATGCTGGAAACCGCGGTGAACGACAGCTGCCAGATGCAGGCCAGGATCAGCAGGATAGCTACAAGTCTGATTGCTCCTTTACTTTGCATAATTGTTGAACTTTACCTATTATATTTTTTTACCTTTCAGCGTAATAGGGTGCAAATTTACACTTTTTTTCTAAGAAAGAAATTTTCTGATAACTATTTCTTACTTTTGCACTGATGACAGCGTGTGCAAAACGGCTTTTGGCAGCCGTCCTTCTCCTATTTGCGTGTTGCCCCGGGCTCTCCGCCCAGGACACGCTCTCGCTGGCATCGCGGACCCGCGCGAAGATGGATTCCCTCCGGAATGCGATCGCCTCGCGCCGGATCGTACCGCAGGCCGCGGCGGACAGCGCCAAGGCCGGCCCC
>LUZF01000051.1 GCA_001602865.1 Bacteroidales bacterium Bact_14 | reverse complement strand
ACGCTTACCGGATCGGGAAAGATCAAGAGAAAGCACGCTTACCACAGCCACATTCTCACCAAGAAGACCAAGAAGCAGAAGAGAAACCTCGACCACTTCGCCATCCTCGCCAAGGCGGATGAGAAGCGCGTCAAAGAGCTCCTGGTCCTGTAAATTCAATGTTTAACTTGGATGCTGCAGTCTGAAGAATCCGCCCTGCGGGTCACTGCCTCCAAAAAAAGTTTAAATTATGCCTAGATCAGTTAATTCCGTTGCTTCAAGAGCACGCCGCAAGAAGATCCTCAAGAGGACCCGCGGTAACTTCCTGTCCAGGAAGAACGTCTGGACCGTAGCCAAGAACACCTACGAGAAAGGTCTCACCTATGCCTATCGTGACCGCAAGGCCAAGAAGCGCAACTTCCGCTCCCTGTGGATCCAGCGCATCAACGCCGCCGCGCGCCAGTACGGCCTCACCTATTCCCAGTTCATGGGCCAGCTCGCCAAGAAGGAAATCGGCCTGAACCGCAAAGTCCTCGCCGACCTCGCGATGAACAACCCGAAGGCCTTCGAAGCGATCATCAAGTCTGTCAGCGAATAGGGAAAACCGTGCGCTGGAAGGAGTTCATCCGTAACAGGTGGACGCAGTTCGGCCTTACGGCCCTGCTCTACGTATTATGGGTCATCTGGCTAGGAAGGTTCTGGTGGCTCCTCGGCCTTGTCGTAATATTCGACCTGTTCATCTCGAAGAAAGTCAAGTGGCTTTTCTGGAAGAAGGACTACAAGGAAGGGGAAAAACACAACCTGGCGCTCGACCTCCTCGATGATATCATCTTCGCGGTCGTCGTCGTCACTTTCATCAACATCTTCTTTTTCCAGGCGTTCAAGATTCCTTCCTCCTCGATGGAGCGGACGCTCTACACGGGAGACCATCTCTTCGTCAGCAAGCTGGCCTACGGGCCCAGGATGCCCCAGACCCCGCTGACGATCCCTTTTACCCACAACGTGATCTTCGGAAAAGAGTCCTACTCGACCCTGATCCAGAAAGACTACCGCAGGCTGAAGGGATTCCGGAATGTCCGGAGAGGTGATTGCGTGGTTTTCGGATTCCCCCACGGGGACACGGTCCTCGTCAAGGCTCCTGCGGATGATTACTATTCCCTCTGCAGGATGATGGGAAGGGAGGAAGTCCTCCGGCGGTTCGGCCCCGTCAAGGTCCGGCCGTCCGACAAGAAAGACCACTACGTGAAGCGTTGCGTCGCGACCCCCGGCGATATGCTGGAAGTCAGGGAAGGCCAGGTCTACATCGACGGCGTCCCCCAGCAGGTCTACCCGGGAATCCAGCTGACCTACGAGGTCCGCACCACGGGACAGCGCATCAACTCCAAGGTCCTTTCGAAGATGGGCATCGAGCCCGACGAAGTCTGGTTCGATCCCGCCCTGCCGGGATATCCCGGACTGGCGCTCACGGCAAAGATGGCCGAAGAAATCAAGGCCGTCGCCAATGTGGCCAGCGTGGAACCGCTCATTGACGTTTACCCGCCGGATTATCCGGACGACGATTCGATGATCTTCCCGTTCGAGGGGGATTTCCCCTGGACCCGGGACTTCTTCGGACCGCTGTGGATTCCGAAAAAGGGCGAGACCGTCGCGCTGACGCAGGAGAACCTGCCGCTCTACCGCCGCATCATCGAGGTGTATGAGCACGGGGATCTTGCCAAGGCGCTCCGCGAAGGCAGCTACACGTTCGAAATGGACTACTACTTCATGATGGGGGACAACCGCCACAATTCCCTCGACTCCAGGTACTGGGGCTTCGTCCCCGAGGACCACATCGTCGGAAGACCGTCGCTGGTATGGCTCTCAACGCGTTCGGGAGCGAAATTCCCGAAGAATATCAGGTGGAAGCGATTCTTTAAATTTGTTTGAGACGAATTTGCAATTAAGAAAATTTAAAGCGATATTTGCACCCCTGTAATTTGTTTTGAATCAAAAATTTAAAAAATAAAGAAATGGCAAAGGTTTGTCAGATTACCGGAAGAAAGAGAATGAAAGGCAACAACGTTGCCCATTCCAAGCTGCGCACCAAGCGTGATTTCTCCCTCAACCTCAAGAACAAGAAGTTCTGGTCCGAGGAGGAGCAGCGTTTCGTAACTTTGAAAGTGTCCTGCAAGGGCATGCGTATCATCGAGAAGAACGGCCTCGAGGCCACCCTTCGCGATGCCCAGAAGAAAGGATTGGTTAACCTTGTTTAATTCTTACGACTATGGCAAAGAAAGCAAAAGGTAACAGGGTGCAGGTCATCCTTGAGTGCACTGAGCAGAAGGAAAGCGGTGTTCCGGGCATGTCCCGCTACATCACCACGAAAAACAAGAAGAACAACCCCGAGCGGTTGGAGCGTAAGAAATACAATCCGTTCCTCCACAAGGTGACCGTTCATCGTGAGATCAAGTAAGTAAAGGAGATTAAGATATGGCAAAGAAAGCAGTTGCGACCTTCGCGGCCAAGGCCGGTGCCAAGAGCATGGTCAAGTGCATCAAGATGGAGAAATCTCCCAAGACCGGTGCATACGTCTTCACCGAGCAGCTTGTAGAAGAGGCAAAAGTTAAGGACTACTTCGCAAACAAGAAGTAAAGCCTGTCAAATACCAAACTCTTATGAAGCGCTTTTTCAAATTCTTCCTCGTGACTGTCATGGTCGCGGGGATGGTTTGTTCCTGCAACAGGGACAATAAGTTGACCCGGGCGGAAATCGCCGACGGCTGGGAGCTCCTCTTCAACGGGGAGGACCTCTCCGCCTGGAAGGATTACAACGGTACGGAGCTGACCAACGGCTGGCGTGTGGTGGATGGTTGCATCCAGGCCCCCGGCGACGGCAGCGACGGCTCCGGCTACATCGTGACCAAGAAGAAGTATGCCGACTTCGAGCTTGTCTGGGACTGGAAACTGACCCACGGCGGCAACAGCGGCATGATCTACCACGTGGTGGAGAACCCGGTCTTCAAGACCCCGTACATCACCGGTCCCGAGTACCAGCTGATCGACAACGAGGGCTGGGAAGAGGTGAACGCCCCTTCGAAGCTCGAGGAATGGCAGAAGCTCGGCGTGGACTACGCGATGCATCTGCCGGACTATACCGGTGTGCCCATCAACCCTCCGGGAGAGTGGAACACCTCCAAGATCGTCTTCGACAACGGTCACGTCGAGCACTGGCTCAACGGCAAGAAAATCCTCGAGTTCCAGGCCTGGACCGACGACTGGTTCGCCCGCAAGAACAGCGGCAAGTGGGCCAACGCGCCTGAATACGGCCTCGCCCACGAGGGCCTCATCTGCCTCCAGGACCACGGCGATCCGGCATCCTTCAAGAACCTCAAGATCAAGGAGCTCCCGCACAAGAGCGGTGAGACCGTCTCCCTGTTCAACGGCAAGGACCTGACCGGTTGGGAAGGCTTCGGCAGCGGCAAATGGTCCGTGGACGCCGAGGGCAACCTCGTCATCGAGAACGGCGACGACCGCCAGTACGGCTACCTCTGCACCCGCGCCTACTACAAGGACTTCGACCTGACCTGCGAGTTCAACCAGGTTTCCGACGGCAACTCCGGCCTGTTCTTCCACTCCTTCATCGAGGGCTACAACAAGGTCCACGGCTGGCAGTGCGAAGTCGCTCCGAGAGACCACGACACCGGCGGCATCTATGAGTCCTACGGCCGTGGCTGGCTCATCCAGATCCCGGAAGAGAAGGAGAGCATCCTGAAGGAGCACGAGTGGAACACCCTGCGCCTCCGCGTCGAGGGCGACCACGTCCAGACCTGGCTCAACGGCGAGCCGATGGCCGACATCACCGACGAGAAGATCGGTGCCGTGACCGGCCGTCTGATGCTCCAGATCCACGATGGCAACAACATCATCGTGAAGTGGCGTAACTTCAAGCTTACGACGCTCTAAAAAACACGGGGATTCTCCTTGTTTTTGCCTATATTTGTATCTTGGTTCGTAAAAACTGAGTACGTATGGGTATCTTCGACAAGGGGGTCCAAAAGACCAAACAAAGCTTCTTCGAAAAGCTTTCCAGGGCTGTCGCCGGCCGTTCGCGGGTGGATGACGATGTGCTGGATGCGATCGAGGAAGCTTTGGTCGCATCTGACGCCGGCGTCGATACGACCCTGAAGATCATCGACAACCTCGAGGAGCGCGTCAGCCGGGACAAGTATATGTCCTTCGACGAGCTGGTGGCGATCCTCCGCGACGAAATCGGCAAGCTCCTCAGCTGCGACGGCTCCGTCGTCCGCCAGGACGTCCTGCCCTTCGACTTCTCGAAGAAGCCGTACGTCATCCTGGTCGTCGGCGTGAACGGCGTCGGCAAGACGACGACGATCGGCAAGCTTGCGAGCCGCCTGCGCGCGGAGGGCAAGAAGGTGGTGATCGGCGCAGCCGACACCTTCCGTGCCGCCGCCGTCGAGCAGCTGCAGGTCTGGGCCGAGCGCGCCGGGGCCGACATTGTGAAGCAGGGGATGGGCGCGGATCCGGCGTCGGTGGCTTTCGACACCGTCAAGGCCGCGGTCGCCCGCGAAGCCGACGTCGTCCTCGTCGATACCGCCGGCCGCCTCCACAACCGCATCGACCTGATGAACGAGCTGACGAAGATCCGCAACGTGATGCGCAAGGTCGTGCCGGATGCGCCGCACGAGGTGATGCTCGTACTGGACGGCTCGACGGGCCAGAACGCGTTCCAGCAGGCGAAGGAGTTCGCCCGCGCGACCGACGTGAATTCGCTCGCCGTGACGAAGCTCGACGGCAGCGCGAAGGGCGGCGTCGTGCTGGGCATCGTGGACCAGTTCAAGTTCCCCATCAAGTTCCTCGGCATCGGCGAAGGCATCGACGACCTGAAGGTGTTCGATAAGGAGGAATTCGTGAACGCGCTCTTTACGCCGGATGATTTGAAGAAATAAAACAATGCAGATATGAAACTCTCTTACAGTTGGTTGAAGGATTACCTCGAATGCGACCTTACCCCGTCGCAGGTCGCGGATGTGATGACGTCGATCGGAATCGAAGTGGATTCCGTCGAGGAGCAGGAGGAGATTCCCGGCGGACTCGCCGGGGTGGTCGTGGCCCGCGTGGCCGAGTGCGTGCCGCACCCGGATTCGGACCATCTCCACGTCACGAAGGTCGATGACGGCAGCGGCGAACTGCTGACCGTCGTCTGCGGCGCCCCGAACGTCGCCGCCGGCCAGAAAGTCCTCCTCGCGCGCATCGGTACGGTCCTTCCCGGCGATTTCAAGATCAAGAAATCCAAGATCCGCGGCATCGAGTCCTTCGGTATGATCTGCGCGGACGACGAGCTCGGCATCGGCGAAGACCATTCCGGCATCAAGGTGCTTCCGGACGACGCCGTCGTCGGCACGGGCGCGAAGGAGTACCTCGGCCTGAAGACCGAGGCCGTGATCGAGTATGAAATCACCGCCAACCGCGTGGACGCCGCCTCCCATATCGGCGTCGCCCGCGACATCTACGCCTATCTGCGCCTGAACGGTATCCCGTGCCGCTTCGCCTATCCGGACGTCTCCGCCTTCGCGGAGGGCACCGGCGAGGGCGTCGCCCTCGAGGTCCGCGACGCGGACGGCGCGCCGCGCTATACCGGCGTCACGGTCGAAGGCGTCCGCGTCCAGCCGTCCCCGGAATGGCTCCAGAAGCGCCTCCTCGCGATCGGCCTGCGTCCGATCAACAACGTCGTCGACATCTCCAACTTCGTACTCTTCGAGCTCGGCCAGCCGCTCCATACCTTCGACGCCGACAAGATCGGCGGCGGAAAGGTGGTGGTGCGCCGCGCCGCGGAAGGGGAGCCGATCCGGACCCTCGACGAGGTCGACCGCAAGCTCGCGGCGACCGATATGGTCATCTGCGACGTGGAGCGCCCGATGTGCATCGCGGGCGTTTTCGGCGGCATCGACTCCGGCGTGACCGATGCGACGCAGCGCGTCTTCATCGAGAGCGCCTACTTCGATCCGGTCTCCATCCGCCGCACCTCGAAGCGCCACGGCCTCCAGACCGACGCGTCGTTCCGCTTCGAGCGGGGCGCCGATCCGTCGATCTGCCTGCTGGCGCTGAAGCGCGCCGCCCTCCTGATCCAGGAGCTCGGCGGAGGCCACGTCGTCGGCCCGGTCCTCGAATCCTATCCGAAGCCCATCGAGAAGCAGGTCATCGACCTCGATTACGGCCGGATCCGCCGCTTTGTCGGCAAGGACATCCCGGATGAGACGATCGTCTCCATCCTCGAGGCCCTGGATTACGAATTCCTGTCCCGCGGGGAGCACGGCGCGAAGGTCGCCGCGCCGACCTATATGGTCGACGTCAGCCGCGAGTGCGACGTCGTCGAGGAGATTCTCCGCATCTACGGCTACAACAACATCGACCTGCCGCAGCATATGAAGATGTCCGTCAACGCGACTCCGTCCCCGGAGCCGGAGGCGGTTCGCAACGGCATCGGCAACTTCCTCGCAGCCAACGGCTTCGTGGAGACGATGAACAATTCCCTGACGAAGGGGGACTATTATGAGGGGCTGCAGTCGTTCCCGCCGGAGAAGTGCGTCCACATCGTGAACCCGCTGAGCTCCGACCTGAACGTGATGCGCCAGACGCTGCTGCCCGGCGGCCTGGAGGTGATCGCCTACAACCTGAACCGTCAGGCGACTGCGCTCCGGACCTTCGAGTACGGCTCCGTCTATGCGCGCCTGCCGGAGAAGGACGGGACGACGCTGGAAGGCTATGAGGAGCATCCGTGCTATGCGCTGTTCCTGACCGGCGCGCCGGCGAAGTCCTGGCACAGCGATGTGCCCAAGACGGATTTCTTCCGCCTGAAGGGCTATGTGGAGCTGCTGCTGAAGCGCTTCGGCGCCGACCTGTACCAGATGGCGAGCGCGCCCGCGCCTGCGGACATTTTCTCCGAGGGTATGGAGTACAGCCTTCCGGGCCGGGGGAAGAAGCTGCTGGTGATGGGTCGCATCAATCCGGCCCTGGCACGCCGCTTTGGCATTAAACAGCCTGTGTACGCTGCTGAAATTGAATGGAATGCGCTCTTCGAGCTGGTGAAGCGCAACAAGGTGGCCTTCAAGGAGCTGCCGAAGTTCCCGGAGGTGCGCCGCGACCTGGCGCTGCTGCTGGATGAGGGTGTCAGCTATGAGAAGTTGAACGCCAGCGCGCTCCGCGTGGGCAAGAACATCATCCGCCAGGTGTCGCTGTTCGACGTGTACCGCGGCGACAAGATTCCGGCGGGCAAGAAGCAGTATGCGATGAGCTTCGTGCTGCAGGACCTGGAGAAGACGCTGACCGACGCCGACGTCGAACGGGTGATGAACAAGCTGCTGGCGACGTTCCAGAACGAATACGGCGCTGTCCTGCGGTAATGAGGAAGCTGGTTCCATATCTGCTGGCGGCGGCGCTGCTGCTTTCCCTTGCGGCCGGATGCGGCCACGAGAAGAAGGGGAAGGTCATCCCGCGAGGCAAGCTGGCCCAGATCTACGCGGAGATGATGCTCGCGGACGAGTGGCTGATGTCGAACAGCACCAATTACAAGCGGGTGAGCGACACGACCTATTTCTACGAGCCCATTTTCAACAAATACGGCTACACGGCGAAGGACTACATCGCGAGCGTGGAGCACTACATCGACGACCCGCTCCGCTACGGGCGCATCCTGAAGCGGGCGGAGGCCATCCTGCAGCGCCACGAGGCCGATCTCCAGCGGGAGTACGATGCGGTCCACAACACAGGAAATGAATAGAATGATGATGAACGGCATACTTGATAAATACGGATACGTTCCGGACCGGGAGAAGATCGGGCGCGCGCTCGACCTGATTGCCGGGAACCTCGACCAGATGATGACCCGGGAGGTGCTGATGAACTGTTTCTCCCTGATGGACCTGACGACGCTGAAGCCGGATGACACCGCCGCTTCGGTGGCGAAGCTGGTGGACAAGGTCACGGCGCTGCGGGAGCAGTACCCCTCCTATCCGCTGCCGGCGTCGATCTGTGTGTACCCCAATTTCGCGTCGCTGGTCGCCGCGCGCCGCTGCTCGCCGGAGCTCCACGTGACCACGGTCGCGGGCTGCTTCCCTTCGTCGCAGTCGTTCCCGGAGGTGAAGGCGCGGGAGTGTGAACTTGCCGTTTTAAACGGCGCGGACGAGGTGGACATCGTGCTTGCGCTGAATGCCTTTCTGGATGAGGACTTTACGCGCGCCGGAGAGGAGATTGCCCTGATGCGCCGGGCCGTCGGTGCAGCGACTTTGAAGGTAATTCTTGAAACGGGTCTGCTCGTAAGCGTCGAAAAGATCGCCGCAGCCTCGTTCCTCGCGATGGAAAACGGCGCCGATTTCATCAAGACTTCGACCGGGAAGGTGGAGGTGAATGCGACTCCGATCGCGGCCTTCGTGATGTGTGAATGCATCCGCCGTTTCTATGAGATTACGGGCAAAAAAGTGGGTTTCAAGGCCGCGGGAGGCATTTCCAACGACCGGGATGCGGCCGTCTATTATGCCATCGTCTCTTCCGTGCTCGGGAAGGAGTGGCTCGACAAGGACCACTTCCGTTTCGGCGTGAGCCGCCTGGGCAACAGCCTGATGTCCGCCATCGAAGGCGAGACCGTCAATTTCTTCTGAAAAAGTAAACGTTTATTTTTTCGGTAAACCGATAGTCGGGAATACCTTTGCTTCGAACTTTAAACTTAGAAGCTATGAAAAGGTATTTCTACTGTCTGGTTTTGCTGTGCCTGTTCGCGTCGTGCGACAGGGGTGGCGGGCTTGAACCGGAATACGGGACGCAGGCCCTGGACGAAGTCAGCCACGGGATGATCGTGCTCGGCGAGCGGCTGAACGATCCGTACACCGTGGAGAATATGCAGGACGCCGTGGCGTCGCTCTATCCGACGAAAGGCCGCACACCGCTTTCTCCGACCAATATCTATGTGCGTTTCCTGCCCCGGAACAACGACGAGTACGACCGGCTGGTCACCCTCGGGGTGGAGATGATCGACCATCCGCTGGATTACCAGATCGTCCAGGAAGGGGATTACTACCACGACCCTTCGCTCGCGGAGGATACGATTACCTGGCAGTACGCTGTCGTGGACGCGAAATTCCAGTTCCCGTACGGCATCCGCTACGAGGTGATCGATGAATGTTATATTCCGGAAAAGGATGTCTACACGCGCGCCGGCGACGGCATCGACTGGGCGGCGGTGGAGCAGGAGGCCTTCCGCCTGACGGGCAATGCGGCCCTGCTCGAGCCGCTGACGCGCGCCGGAGAGGAACCCGTGCAGCCGTCGGGCCGGATCACCGTCCTGGACGACCGCCTCGGGGAGGAAGTCGGCCTGAAGGGCGTGAAAGTCGCCGTGAACACCTTTGTTAAATACGCGTACGGGTACACGGATTCGGAAGGGTATTATACGATTCCGCGCAACTATTCCTCGAAGATCCGTTACCGCATCGTCTTCAAGAATGCCAAGGGCTTCGGCCTCGGCGTGGATTACCTGCTCGCGCCGGCCTCGGCCAGCACGCTGGGCAAGAATCCGGCGGAGGGCGTCACCCTCTGCATCGACCGCGATTCGGACCGGAAGCTGTTTACGCGCGCGGCGGTCAACAATGCCGCCTATGACTATTTCGCGATGTGCGAGTCCCGGACGCAGCCAATCACCTCGCCGCCGCTCAACGTACGCTTCTGGCTGTTCCAGAAGCTGGGTTCGAGCAGCGCGCCGATGCTCCAGCACGGGGCCCTGGTCGATGAGGGCGCCATCGCCGATTACCTCGGCACCTACAAAGACCTGGTGAAGATGCTCCTGCCGGACATCACCCTCGGCCTGAGGTACTGCAGCGACTACGCGTCCGTCTATGCGACCACCTGCCACGAGCTCGCCCACGCCAGCCACTTCCGGCAGGCCGGCACCGGCTACTGGAACAAGTACATCGGCTATGTCCTGCGGAGCTGGGCGTCCGGAATGGACGTATACGGCGACGGCAGCGGGCAGGACGCCGGCTACTGCGAGGTGGGGGAGATGTGGGCCTATTACCTGGAAAACCTCGTCTGGCGGGACCGCTACGGCGAAGAATACAACGCCGGCACTTCCTGGTGGTTCCAGCCCCAGATCCTGATGCGCCTGGACGACCGCGGCCTGAACCGGAGCATGATCTTCAAGGCACTCACCTCCGAAGTCTGCACCCGGGCGCTGCTGGCGGACAAGCTCTCCGCCCTGTACCCGGACAGCAAGAACCTGATCGACCAAATGTTTAATGAATACAGCTATGAATAACTTCAAGAAACTCTTCGTGCTTGCGGCGCTGCTTCTGGCGATGCCGCGCCTGGGGGGCCAGGAGCTCTCCCTTTCGACCAACCTGCTGGGGTATGCAAATCTCGCGACCCTGAATATGGAAGCCTCCTACGGCTTCTCGCGCCACTGGAGCCTCAATGCCGGGATGCGCTACAACCCCTTTGAATTCAGTTCTCCCCAGACGGGGGACATCGTGCGCAACCGGCAGCAGTCCTATGCGCTAGGCGCCCGCTACTGGCCCTGGCACATCTATTCCGGCTGGTGGCTCGCCGCCAAGATGCAGTACCAGGAATTCAACACCGGCGGCCTCCGCTCGCCCCTGACGACGGAGGGCGACCGCTACGGTAGCGGCCTGTCCGGCGGGTACACCTATATGCTGAATTCCCATCTCAATATGGAATTCGGCGTCGGGCTCTGGGGCGGGATGGAACGCTATACCGAGTATGCCTGTCCGGTCTGCGGCAAGATCGAGGGCCGGGGGAACCGGACGTTCCTGCGGCCAAACGACCTGCTGGTGTCGCTGAGTTATGTCTTTTAGGTCTTGCTCCCTTTTCCTCTGCCTCGTGCTTTCCGCCTGCTCCGTGAAGGAGGACCGGACGCTGTGTCCCTGTACCGTTCGATTGGTTATTGGTGATTTTCATAGGTTTATTTCAGAAGTCGGCGATGTCCCCCGGGTTTGCCGGTGGAGGGTTGCCGGGACGGACGGGGCATATGAGGTTGAAGGAATGATTGCGTGGAAGGACGCTCCGCAGACGGTTGCGCTGGAAGTCCCGCGCGGGGAAGCGCAGGTGACCGTGTGGTTGGTTGAGGAGGGCGAAAGTGTTACCGGCGAGGGGCTGGTGATACGGGAAGGAAATGCGTGTCCGGAGTTGTATGTGTTCTCCGCCGGAGTGGATTGCCGGGCGGAGGAAGCGGGAGTCGAGATCTTGTTCGGGAAGCCGTTCGCGCGGCTGGTCTGCCTGCTGAAAAACGCGTCCGTCCTGGGCGGAGGCGGCTGGTACGAGGTCAGCGGCGGCGTGTGCGGCTACGGCCCCGGCGGGGAACCCCTCGCCGGGCCGTTCCGTTGTCCGCTGGCGGTCCGCCGCCCGGCGACGGGCGGCACCCTCGCCG
>LUZF01000050.1 GCA_001602865.1 Bacteroidales bacterium Bact_14 | reverse complement strand
ATTTTCGCGAAGTACGGAAAGTCTAATAAGGACACCGGCTCCCCTGAGAGCCAGGTTGCGTTATTTTCCTACCGTATCGCTCACCTTACCGAGCACGTGAAGAAGAACAAGAAAGACGTGGTTACCCGTCGTTCCCTTCTCCGCCTCGTCGGTAAGCGTCGTCAGGTGCTGGACTACCTCCAGAAGACCGACATCGAGAGATACAGAAACATCATCAAGGAGCTCGGTCTCCGTCGATAAGCGATAGGAAATGTGTTTAGGGATGGTTCCCGGTTGGAGCCATCCCTTTTTTGGATGAAAAAGACGTTAAGGAAAACAATAATGAACATTATCAACAAACAGATTACCCTGGCGGACGGTCGCGTGATCGAGATCGAGACCGGCAAACTCGCCAAGCAGGCCGACGGTTCGGCCGTTGTCAAGATGGGTGGCACGATGCTCCTCGCCACCGTTTGTGCAGCCAAAGAAGTCAAGGAAGGCACCGATTTCATGCCTCTTACGGTTGATTACAAAGAGAAATACTACTCTGCCGGCCGTTTCCCCGGCGGTTTCATGAAGCGTGAAGGCAAGAGCAGCGACTACGAGGTCCTGATCTCCCGCCTGATCGACCGTCCGATCCGCCCCCTGTGGCCGTCGGACTACCACCTCGAGACTTTTGTCAACGTGACGCTGATCAGCGCCGAGCAGGACATCCAGCCGGATGCCCTCGCCGGTCTGGCCGCTTCCTGCGCGCTCGCGACTTCCGACCTCCCGTTCGAGGGCCCGATCTCCGAAGTGCGCGTCTGCCGCATCGGCGGTGAGTTCGTGATCAACCCGAACTTCTCCGCGATGGCCGCCGCCGACCTCGACCTGATGGTCGCCGCGACCGAAGAGAACATCATGATGGTGGAAGGCGAAATGAAGGAAGTCTCCGAGCACGACATGCTCGAGGCCATCAAGTTCGCCCACGAAGAAATCAAGAAGCACTGCCGCGTCCAGAAAGAGATTATGAAGGAACTCGGCACCGACGTGAAGCGCGACTACCCGCACGACGAGCAGGACGAAGAGCTCCGCAAGGCCGTCGAGGCTTTCTGCTACGACAAGTGCTATGCGCTTGCGAAGTCCGCGAAGCCGAAGCACGAGCGTGAGGACGGCTTCGCCGCCATCCAGGACGAGTTCATCGCGACCCTTCCGGAGCCGCAGAACATCGAAGAGCGCGAGGCGTTCGAGAAGAAGTGCGCCCTCATCGCCCGCTACTACCACGACGTGGAGAAGGAGGCGATGCGCAATATGATCCTCGACGAGGGCATCCGCCTGGACGGCCGCGTCTGCACCCAGGTGCGCCCGATCTGGTGCGAGGTGGATTATCTCCCCTGCGCCCACGGCTCTGCCATCTTCACCCGCGGCGAGACCCAGTCCCTGGCGTCCGTGACCCTCGGCACCAAGATGGATATGAAGGAAATGGACGAAGTGCTGATCCAGGACGACCAGCAGATCGTGCTCCATTACAACTTCCCGCCGTTCGCGACGGGCGAGGCGAAGCCGCAGCGCGGCGTCGGCCGCCGCGAGATCGGCCACGGCAACCTGGCCCTCCGCGCCCTCAAGCCGGTCATCCCGACCGCGCCGGAGAACCCGTACGCCGTCCGCATCGTTTCCGACATCCTCGAATCTAACGGCTCCTCCTCGATGGCCTCCGTTTGCGGCGGCTGCCTGGCGCTGATGGATGCGGGTGTGAAGATCACGAAGCCGGTCGCCGGCGTGGCGATGGGCCTCATCACCGACGCCGAGCGTCCGAACGACCGTTACGCGATCCTGACCGACATCCTCGGCGACGAGGATCACCTCGGCGACATGGACTTCAAGGTCACCGGCACGAAGGACGGTATCACCGCGACCCAGATGGACATCAAGGTCGACGGACTGAGCTACGACGTGCTTGAGAAGGCCCTTGAGCAGGCCCGCCAGGGACGTATGCATATTATGGGCGAGATGATGAAGACCATCAGCGAGCCGCGTGAGGACTACAAGCCGTTCGTTCCGCGTGTGGTCGAGATCCGCATCCCGAGCGAGTTCATCGGCGCCGTCATCGGCAAGGGTGGCGAAGTCATCCAGAAGATCCAGAAGGAGACCGGTACGACCATCACCATCGATGAAAAACCGAAGGAAGGCGGCAACCCGGGCGAGACCGAGGGTATCGTCGATATCTTCAGCACGGACCGCGACTCCATGGACAAGGCCCTCGAGTGGATCAAGGGTATCTGCGCCGTTCCTGAGGTCGGTACCGTCTATCACGGCCGCGTGGTCTCCATCCTCGAGTTCGGTGCGTTCATCGAGATCCTTCCGGGCAAGGAAGGCCTCCTGCACGTCTCCGAGATCGCCTGGGGCAAGACCGACAAGGTCGAGGACGTCCTGAACGTCGGCGACGAGGTTGATGTGAAACTCCTCGAGATCGATGCAAAGACCGGCAAGATGCGCCTGTCGATGCGCGCCCTGACCGAGAAGCCGGAAGGCTACGTCGAGCCGGAGCGCAAGCCGCGCGGCGGCAACGGCGGCAACCGGAACGGCGGCAATGACCGCCGCAACGGTGGCGAGCGTCGCGAAGGCGGCAACCGGGGCGGCAACGACCGCCGCAACGGTGGCG
>LUZF01000049.1:383-8746 GCA_001602865.1 Bacteroidales bacterium Bact_14 | reverse complement strand
AAGTGCCGTCGTCCACGACGGCGACTTCCGGCGCCCCGCCGCGCTCCCGCGCCCAGGCCCGGAAGTGCTCCGCGAACTTGTGGTTCGTCACGACGACGAAGCCGTCCGCCGCGGGGGCGATGTCATCGACCAGCCAGTCGACGATGGTCTTCTCCCCTACCTTGAGCAGGGGTTTCGGGAAGTTCTCCGTGAGGGGGTAAAGGCGCGTGGCGTAGCCCGCCGCCAGGATCAGGCAATGCATATCCAATTAGAAAACAACACCGTCTGCGCTCCGGCAGACCTCGGCGCGGTAGGCACCGCGCAGGGCCGGGAAGGCGCGCAGGTATTCGGTTTCGACTTTTTCGAGGATGGATTCCCGGAAGGCGGGATCGGCAAGGGCCATGCAGCAGCCCTTGAAGCCGGCGCCGCTGAAACGGCCGCCGTAGATGCCTTCCGTCCGCGTCATAATGTCATACAGGGTCTTGAGCTCTGGGGAGCCGGTCTCCCAGTTGTAGATGCTGCTGTGGCCGCTTTCGAAGCTGAGGCGGCCGTATTCGACGATGTCGCCGCGGCGCCAGGCCTCCGCGCCCGCTTCCACGCGCGCGAACTCTGTAAACCAGTGGTCCGCGCGGCGGCGCCACGTCTCGGGCAGCCGGCCGCGGTATTCCTCGTAGACCTCGCGCGGGACTTCGCGCATATTGGTTTCGCCGAACTTGCCGTAAGGCAGGCCGGCGTAGGCCTTCAGGGCGTAGGCGGCGCTGCGGAGCTCGTCGACGCGCATATTGAACGCGCTGGTCGCGAGGTTGCGCTCGACGCCGCTGAAGAAGATGAGGATGTCGTAGGGACGCATCCCCGCGCCGGGCGGGATGAGCTCGTAGGAGTCATCCTTGGTATCGAGGTAAAGGAGGCGGTCCTTGCGGCCGTAGACCTCGCAGCTCTGGTCGAGCTTGCCGCAGCTGACGCCGACGTAGCGGTTCTCCGCGAGCAGCGCGATCTGGATGGCCTCCGCAGGTGCGAGGGTCAGGTGGTTGACGCGGCAGAGGGCGCTCAGGAAGGAGATGCAGACCGCCGCGGAGGAGGAGAGGCCGCCGATGGGCAGGGTCCCTTCGATCACGGCGCTGACGCCGACGCCCAGGGGGTAGCGCGCCGCGAGCTCCTTCGTCACGCCGCGCAGGTAGTCGGCCCAGTCGCCCTGCTTGCGCTCCGGTACATCGCGCACGTGCCACTGCGCGCGCTTGTCGAACTGCAGGGAGCAGAGCTCGACGACGCCGTTCTGCTTCGGCTTGTAGGCGACGAAAATACCCTTGTCAATCGCCAGGCCGGTAATCTTACCCAGGTTATGGTCGCTGTGGGCCCCGATCGGGCAGATCCGGTACGGACAGAAAGCGATGCCTTCCGGCGCCACCTTGTACAATTCAACGAACTTCTCTTCGCACTGCATACATTTATTATATAAGAACACACGAATATAACATTTTTATTCCATATATTTATATCCAGTATAAAACGTCATATCCAATGAAGAAAACTATCACGCTTGTCCTGCTGCTCTGCGCAGCTTTCCTCGCCGCCTCCTGCGGCACCCAGACCCTCAAATTCGACGGCGCCGGCGATATCGGCGACTGCCACATCCCGGGGAGCCACAGCTACGACCCGGCGACCGACACCTACACGCTGACGGCCTCCGGCTACAACCTCTGGTTCGAGACGGACGCCTTCTATTTCGTCTGGAAGAAAGTCAAGGGAGATTTCGAGATTTCCGGCGAGGTCGCCTTCGAGGGCGAGGGCGTAAACCCGCACCGCAAGACCGGCTTCATCATCCGCGAAAGCCTTGATCCGCAGTCCCGCTATGCGGACGCCGCCATCCACGGCGAAGGCCTGACGTCCCTGCAATACCGCCCGGAAACCGCCGGCGAGACGCTGGAAGTCACCTCCGAGAGCTGGGGCCCGACGCACGTCAGCCTCCGGCGCCACGGCAACACCATCAGCATCCGCACCGGCAAGGGCAGCCTTCCGGACACGGACGACGCCTCCATCGAGCTCCAGCTCCCTGAAGAGTGCTATGTCGGCATGCTTATGTGCTCCCACGAAGAGGACATCGCCGAAACCGGCTATATCCGCAACGTCCGCCTTATCCAATAGGACAAAGTCCTTTTTATGTAGATAATACTATAACCGCTAAAAACTATGGCCGCCCGTGGCCGTATGAACGGGGGGACCGCTTGCGGTGGGACGAAGGTTTTTAGCGGTTATAGTATTATCTACTAATAAGTAGAAAGGACTTTGTCGACCGCGCGGAGGAGTTTGCGGTCGAGGCGGATGGAGAGGATGCTTCCGAGCTGCTGGACCGTATGGAGGTCCGTGCAGATGAAGCTGTACATATCGTTCTCCAGCAGGTAGCGGAGGATGCGCAGCGAACCTTCGCCATACGTGCCCGTCAGGGACATCCAGTTCATCTGGAAACGGCAGCCCTGGTCGGCGAGGCGGTTGAAATCGTGCAGCGTTTCCGCCATATAGATGTAGCGTTCCGGATGCGCCAGGATGGGTTTCCGGCCGGCAAGGGCCAGCTCGAAGACGGTGCGCTCCAGATTCTCGCTGCGGTAATAATACGACATTTCGATCAGGATGGAGCCGTCCTCGTAGGTCAGGAGCTCCGGGTCCGCCGCGCGCGCCTCGAAACCGGGAACGATCATATATTCCGCGGCCAGGGCCATCTTCACGCCCCATTCCGCGGGCACTTCCTGGACGAACGCCGCGAAGCGCTCCCGCAGGAACGCTTCGTCGGTGTTGTAGATTTCGGGGTTCTTGTGCGGCGTAAGGACGAGTTCCCGGCAGCCGTTGTCCGCCAGGCGGCGGATCGCCTCCAGTGAACTGCCCTTGTGGCGGAATCCGTCGTCCACCCCCGGGAGGAGGTGGTTGTGGATGTCCCGGGACGGGAGCCGGATCGCTTCCTTATGGCTGAACAGGCCCATCGGCTTATTCCTCCTTGCCGCCGATCTTCTTGATCCCTTCCTTCACCTTCTTCGTCAGGCTGCTCTTGCCGGCGTCTTCCTTCGAAGTTTCGCTTTCGCCGTCGCCATAGCCATAACCGTAGCCGTAGCCATACCCATAGCCGTAGCCGTAACCATAGCCATAACCATAACCGTAACCATAGCCGTAGCCATAGCGGTAACGGCTGGAGTCGAGGTCGAGGTCGTTCAGGACGACGCTGACGTTGCGGATCGGCTTGCTGGAGCTCTTCATCACGTCGGCCACCTCATCGAGGAGTTTGAGCTGCGTATAGCCCGAACGGACGGTATACAGGGTCGCATCCACGTAGGAATTGATCAGGAAGGAGTCGGAAACCGGCAGGTACGGCGCGGAGTCGATGATGACGTAGTCGTACTTGTCGCGCAGGTAGCGGATGATCTTCTCAGCTTCCGGCTGGGTCAGGAGTTCCGTCGGGTTCGGCGGGACCGGACCGGCCACGATGATGTCGAGGGTCTTGCTGACGCCGCTCGGGATGATCATGCTGTCGATGTCGGTACACTTGCCGATGAGGTAGGAGACGACCGACTTGCTGTCATCCGGACGGATGTCCCGGAAGATCTTGCGGATCGCCGGCTTGCGGAGGTCCATACCCACGAGGACGACCTTCTTGCCCGTATGCGAGATCGAAAGGGCGATGTTGGAGGAGACGTAGGTCTTGCCTTCGCCCGGGACGGACGAGGTCACCTGGATCACCTGGACATCCTTGAGGTACTGGAGGTTCGAACGGAGCATACGGAAGGCCTCGGAGGTCGCGTCGCGGCCGTTCTTCGGAATCAGGGCGTAGTCCGTATCGTTGTTGCGCGGGAGCACGGCGAGGACGTTGGCGTCCAGGCGGTCTTCCACATCCTTCTTCGTCTCCACCTTGGACTTCAGCAGGGTCCGGAGCCACACGATTCCGGGCGGAATCGCGAAGCCGAGCATCAGCGCGAGCAGGTAAATCATCTTCGAATTCGGCTTCACCGGCGCGGGAGATCCATAGGCGCTCTCGATGATGCGGAAGTTGTCCGCGGTCGAGTAGAGCGCGATCTGGGTCTCTTCCCGCTTCTGCTGGAGCAGGAGGAACAGCGGTTCGATGACGTCCAGCTGGCGGGAAAGCTGCTGGAGCTGGAACTGCTGCTGCGGGATGTTGGCGATGCTGCGCTGGCTGGAGCTGATGGTCTTGCGGAGCTCGTTCTCACGGATCGTGTAGACCTTCTTCAGGTTCTCCACGGAGAGGGCGATCGCCTTCTTGCCATCCTCGAGCTGGCTGGTCATGTTCACGACGCGCGGGTTCGACTCGGAGGAGTTGGCCACCATCCGGTTGCGCTCGGCGACGAGGTTGTCGTAGTTGCTGATGACGCTGTTGAGGCCGGCGTCGCTGATGCCGATGTTGGTCGGAATCACGTTATAGACTCCCTCCGGCGTCTCGGCGAGGTAGTTCGAGACCATGTCGAGGATCTGGAGCTGGAGGCGGACGTCGTTGAGCTGGTTCTGGTACTGCTGGTCCGAGGTCAGCGCGAGCTGGGACTGCGAGCTGATGTCGACGACGGAGCTCGCGGCCTGGTAGTTCTTGTACTGGGTCTCGGCGGCGCCGAGGTCCTTCGAGATCTCCTCGAGCCGGGAGTCGATGAATTCGACCGTGGAGAGGGTCGTCTGGCTGCTGAAGGCGCGGGCTTCCTGGTTGTCCTTGGTAATCAGGGTATTGAGGATGTCCTCCGCACGGCGGGGAATCGCATCCTGGAACGACAGGGAGACGACGTCGCTGGCGTTGGAGTAGCGCTGCGAGCCCTGGACCACGCCGGCGTCCAGATGGCCGAGGAAGCCCTGGGCGGTCCGGAAGGAGTTGTTGCGGACACATTCGTAGATGTCGCCGTCGATCATTTCGGAGGGCAGGAGCATATCGATGAATATCCTGTGGGATTCCACCGGGATCGCCTCACCGTAGGCGAAACGCTTGCGGCGGGCATCCTTTATCTTTCTACCGTTGACGGTCAGTTCCTTGACGATGAAGGCTTCGCTGTCCCTGTTCTTGAATTTCAGGTAGATGGACTGGGGCTGCATCTCGTCCGGGAAGAGCGGGTCATTCTCGACGCGCAGGGTAAACGGCGTATCGTTGTAGTATTCGCCGCGCTTGATGTCGAACAGACCTCGCAGGAGATGGATATGACCATTCCCGACCGGAACGAAATAGCGATAATAGCGGGTGTTCAGGCCCAGTTCCTCCACGACCTTCTGCATCAGCGAGGGGCTCTTCAGGATGAAGACCTCGTTGTCGATCTTGCGGGTCATACGCCGGCCGGAGAGGTCGGAGAGCAGGGCAAGCTCGCTGCTGGTCGAGTTATCGCCGGAGCTGAGCATCACCGCGGCGGTGCGTTCGTAGACCGGCGTCTGGAGACGGACATAGAAGAACGCCAGGGCGAGGGCGAGGGCCATTGCGCCCACGATCCACCACTTCAGCCTCCACAGGAGGTCCAGGACGTCTTTGATATTGATCTGGCCGTTCTCTTCGAAACGGGTGTTGTCCTCAGTTCTTTCCATTCGTGTTCTGGTTTAGAAGAGTTTAAACAGGGCGATCATCGTCGTGATGGAGGACAGCAGGACGCTCCAGATGCCGGTCGCGGTCGTCGCGGCTGCGACGCGGACGGCGCTCGGCTGGACGATGATGACGTCGTTCTGCTGCAGGAAGTAGTACGAAGACTGGAGGATGTCGCTGTTGCGCAGGTCGATCTTGACGTAGGTCAGGACGCCGTTGACCTCCCGGATCAGGAGGATGTCGTTGCGCAGGGCGTTCAGGGTCAGGTCACCCGCCCGGCCGAGGGCCTGGAGGATGGTCGTCTTCTCCGAATCCATCACGTAGGTACCGGGGTTCTTGACTTCGCCCAGGATCGTAATCTTGTAATTCTTGAAGGAAACGTAGACGATCGGGTCCTTCACGTCCTTGCCGATCTCCTCAGTCAGGTAGTTCACCAGGTCATTGCGGGTCATTCCCTCGACGTGGATCTTTCCGAGGATCGGGAAATCGATGTTACCCTCCGGATCCACCAGGTAGCTCAGGGTCGACTGCTCCGGATTGTAGCTGCCGGAGCCGCCGGTACTCATTTCGCCCAGCGTCAGGTTGTACGGCGCGGTCACGGTCTTGTCCGGGCCGCTGACGACGATCGTCAGGCGGTCATCTTTCTTGATAACTGCCTCATAATCAGTCGTCATCTTCTCAAACTGAACCTGGTCGATGTCCTGGAAATAGAGGATTTCCTTCTGCGATGCGCAGGACGCGGCCAGCAGGCCGATCGCGAGCACAAAGATATTGAATGATTTACGCATATACCGGTTAATATAGTTAAGCCTACAAATTTATGCATTTCATAAGAAAAAGACAATTATTTCCCTACCTTTACGGCATGTTTTGGGAGATTCTGTTAGACGCGCTCCGCAATGCCATCCTGATTTCGGGGCTCGTCGGCATCATGATGATGCTGATCGAGTCGCTGAACATCGGCTCCGCGGGACGCTTCTTCGCCGGGTTGCGGCGCAGCCGGGCCGGGCAAGTCGCCGTCTCGGCGCTGCTCGGCGCGATCCCGGGCTGCATGGGCGGCTTCGCCGCGGTTTCCCTGTATACCCACGGCATCCTGAGCTTCGGCGCGCTGGTCGCGATGATGATCGCCTCCTCCGGCGACGAGGCCTTCGTGATGCTGGCGATGATGCCGCGCCAGGCGGCGTGGATCTTCCTGGTTCTGCTGGTCATCGCCATCGCCGCCGGCCTCCTGGTGGACCTGCTCTGGAAGCCCCGCAGGCCCGAGGCGCCCTGTGAGGATGGCTATGCCCTCCACGAAGAGGAACACGGGGAGCGTCACTTCGGCTGGAAGCGCGTGGCCCTGTTCGCCGGAATCGTGCTCTTCCTGGCGGCGCTGCTCAGCGGGCTGCTGGAAGAGGAGGAAGCCGATGCGCCGCAGGGATTCACCCTCCTGTCGGAGGAATGGATGTACTGGCTCTTCGGCGCCCTGAGCCTCATCGTGCTCGCCGTGCTGGTGCGCGCCAAGGACCATTTCATCGAGGAGCACCTCTGGCATCACATCGTGTGTCAGCATCTTCCCACCGTGTTCGCCTGGTCGTTCGGCGTCCTGCTGCTCCTCGGCTTCGGCCTCTCGCAGGTCAGCATCGCCGACTGGATCAGTGCCAACCCCGCGCTGATGGTCCTGCTTGCGACCCTCGTCGGCATCATCCCCGAATCCGGCCCGCACCTCGTTTTCGTCACGCTTTACGCCTCCGGCATCGTCCCCTTCCCCGTACTCCTCGCCAGCTGCATCAGCCAGGACGGCCACGCCTCCCTCCCCCTCCTCGCCGAATCCAAACGCGCCTTCCTCCGCGCCAAGCTCGTCAACTGCATTATCGCACTCGCTGCGGGATTATTTGTTTTGTTCTTTACCGCAGTTTAAATACTATTGCCTCAAAACCTTCGTCCCACCGCAAGCGGTCCCCCCGTTCATACGGCCACGGGCGGCCATAGTTTTGAGGCAATAGTATTTAAACTGCTAAAAGCAAAAAAAAGGGGAAGATTTGGATTTTTAAAATTATTTATTTAGTTTTGTAACGGAATGAGAACCAATAATGTAAATCGTAGCCGCCGCCACCACCGAATTGCCGTAATCCGGTAGGTCGTCGCGTGCATTGAAACATACGGGCTTGCCGGACCTCCGACAAGCCCGCTTTTTTATTGAATAAGAATATGTTACGTATTGCGATACAGTCCAAGGGAAGACTGAACGAAGAGAGCCTCCGGCTGCTGGCCGAGATCGGCATCGACATTGACGAGGGCAAGCGCCAGTTCCTGACGAAGGCCCGGAATTTTCCGGTTGAAATCCTTTATATGCGGGACGACGACATCCCCGGCGTCGTAGCCGGCGGGACGGCGGCGCTCGGCATCGTGGGCCGGAACGAAGTGGAGGAGAAAGGCGCCGACGTGAAGATCGTCAAGGAACTCGGGTTCGGCGGATGCCGCCTGAGCCTGGCCATTCCCAAAAGCGCGGAATACAGCGGCCTGGAGTGGTTCGAGGGGAAGCGCATCGCGACCTCCTACCCCGGCATCCTGCGGCGCTACCTCGAAGAAAAGGGCATTTCCGCGCGCATCGAAGTGATCACTGGTTCCGTGGAGATCGCGCCGGCCGCCAGCATCGCGGACGCCATCTTCGACATCGTCTCCTCCGGCGGGACCCTCGTCTCGAACGGGCTCCGGGAGGTCGAGACCGTCCTCTGGTCGGAGGCCGTCCTGATCGCGGGCCCCAGCCTCAGCGCCGAGGAGCAGGCCGTCCTGGAGGAAATGCTCTTCCGGATCGATTCGTTCCTGGTCAGCAAGTCCGAGGAGCGTGGGCTCCCAGTTT
>LUZF01000049.1:0-340 GCA_001602865.1 Bacteroidales bacterium Bact_14 | reverse complement strand
CTGGCCGCCGAAGGCTGGTGCTCGCTGCACTCGGTCGTCCGCGCCGACGGCCTCTGGGAGAAGATACGCCAGCTCAAGGCCATCGGCGCCGAGGGCATCCTGGTGCTGAATGTAGATAAAATCATTCCCTGACGTTATGCAAGTGTATGACAATCCCCCGCGGAGCGGCTGGAAAGCGCTCTGCACGCGGCCGGCGAACGAAGACCCGCAGGTGCGGGAGCGCGTGGAAAGCATCATCGTCCGGGTACGCGCGAACGGCGACCGGGCGCTCCGGGAGCTGGCGGCCGCGTTTGACGGCGCGGCGCCGGCGGACTTCGCCGTCGCGCCGGACGAGTTCCGG
>LUZF01000048.1 GCA_001602865.1 Bacteroidales bacterium Bact_14 | reverse complement strand
CGCCCCGGAACCGGAGCCGGTACCCGCCCCGGAACCCGAGCCGGAGCCGGTGCCCGAGCCGGAGCCGGTGCCCGAACCGGAACCGGTCGTCCCCGAACCTGTCGTTGAACCCGAACCGACCCCCGAACCGGAACCCGAGGAGGCTTCTGCCCCTGCTCCCGCCCCGGTCCCCGAGGCTCCGAAGAAGGAAGACGGAGGCCTGAAGATCGTCGGCAAGATCGATATGTCCCAGTTCGAGAAGAAGCCCGCGAAGAAGCGCGAGCGCATCACGAAGGGCAGCCAGAAGGTCGACGTGGGCAAGGTCGAGGCGGACAACAATCCGCGCAAGAAGGACGCCAAGGGCGGCCAGAACCAGCAGGCGCAGCACGCCGGCAAGGGTCGCAAGCGCGACCGCGGCGAGCGCTTCAAGCCGGAGATGACCGAGGCCGAGCAGGAGGAGATGCAGAAGCAGATCCAGAAGCAGGTGAAGGAGACCTACGCCCGGATGAACGATGCGAAGAAGAGCAACTTCGGCGCCAAGTACCGCAAGGAGAAGCGTGAGCTCGCGTCGCAGAAGGCGATGGAGGAGATGGAGGCCGAGGCCGCCGAGAAGCGCATCCTGAAGGTGACGGAGTTCGTGACTGCCAACGACCTCGCGACGCTGATGAACAATACCCCGGTGATCAAGGTCATCGGTGCCTGTATGAGCCTGGGCCTGATGGTGTCCATCAACCAGCGCCTCGATGCCGAGACCATCGTGCTCGTCGCGGAGGAATTCGGCTACAAGGTGGAATTCGTGACCGCCGAGATCTCGGAGGAGATCAGCAACGCCGGCCAGGAAGACCGGCCGGAAGACCTGGTCCCGCGCCCGCCGGTGATCACCGTGATGGGCCACGTCGACCACGGTAAGACCTCGCTCCTCGATAACATCCGCAACTCCAACGTGATCGCGGGCGAGGCCGGCGGCATCACCCAGCACATCGGTGCTTACAGCGTGACGCTGGACAGCGGCCGCCACATCACGTTCCTGGATACCCCGGGCCACGAGGCGTTTACCGCCATGCGTGCCCGCGGCGCCCAGATGACGGACCTCGCGATCATCATCGTCGCGGCGGACGACGCCGTGATGCCCCAGACCATTGAGGCGATCAACCACGCCCAGGCGGCGAATGTCCCGATGGTCTTCGCGATCAACAAGATTGACAAGCCGGGCGCGAACCCGGACACCATCCGCCGCCAGCTCTCCGAGATGAACATCCTCGTGGAGGACTGGGGTGGCAAATACCAGTGCCAGGAGATTTCCGCGAAGAAGGGAATCAACGTCGACAAGCTGCTCGACAAGGTCCTGCTTGAGGCGGATCTGCTCGAACTGAAGGCCAATCCCAACAAGATGGCCGTCGGCGCCGTGATCGAGTCTTCGCTGGACAAGGGCCGCGGCTATATGGCGACGGTCCTCGTGCAGGAGGGTACGCTCCGCCAGGGCGACGTGATGCTCTGCGGCAGCTACTACGGACGCGTGAAATCGATGTTCAATGAGCGCGGCCAGAAGGTGGACGAAGCGGGTCCTTCGACCCCGGTGAGCGTCCTCGGCCTGAACGGCGCGCCGGCCGCCGGCGAGAAGTTCAACGTGATGGCCGACGAGAAGGAAGCGAAGTCCATCGCCAACAAGCGTGAGCAGCTGATCCGCATCCAGGGCATCAAGACCCAGAAGCATATGACGCTCGAGGAGATCGGCCGCCGCATCGCGATCGGCAACTTCAAGGAGCTCAACGTCATCGTCAAGGGCGACGTGGACGGTTCCGTCGAGGCGCTGTCCGACTCCCTGATCAAGCTTTCGACCGAGCAGGTGCGCGTGAACGTGATCCACAAGGCCGTGGGTGCGATTTCCGAGTCCGATATCCTGCTGGCCGAGGCTTCCGACGCCGTCATCATCGGCTTCCAGGTCCGTCCTTCCGTCGAGGCCCGCAAGGCCGCCGAGAAGGAGGGCATCGAGATCCGTCTCTACTCCGTCATCTACGACTGTATCAACGAGATCAAGGACGGTATCGAGGGTATGCTCGAGCCGGAGAAGAAGGAAGAGATCACCGCGACCGCCGAGGTCAAGCAGACCTTCCGCATCTCCAAGGTCGGCACGATCGCCGGCTGCCTCGTGCGCGACGGCAAGATGACGAACAAGACCGACGTGCGCCTGATCCGCGACGGCATCGTGATCTACACCGGCGAGCTCGCTTCGCTCCAGCGGGGCAAGGACGCCGCGAAGGAGGTCCCCGCCGGGATGGAATGCGGTATCGGCATCGCCAAGTTCAATGACATCAAGGAAGGCGACATCATCGAAGCCTTCCACGTGGTCGAGATTCGGAGGACGCTGTAGTGCAGGAACTTCACGAGATTCTGAAAGCCCGTACGCTGCCGGAACTGTACGTCGCCGAGGACGCGTTCCTCGCGGCGCACCCGGGCTGGGAAGTCGCCTTCCGGCGTTACTTCCTCAGCGACCGGGTCGCGCAGCGCGCGGAGATCCGCCCGCAGGCGGGCGCGGTCTCGCACATCGGCCAGGCGCCGCTCGACGGCAACGGC
>LUZF01000047.1 GCA_001602865.1 Bacteroidales bacterium Bact_14 | reverse complement strand
GGCAGCTGGCGGAGAACCTGGGCTGCCGCTTCCTGCGGATCGACGCCGGCCGCGGGCGGGAGAGTTGGGCCGCGGCCGCCGAGGAGGTGCGCCGCAGCGACCGCTGCGCCCACATCCACCGTTGCACGCGTGAGACCGATCTCGAACTTACGCTGGACCTGGACGGACGCGGCCCTTCCGCCATCGACACCGGCCTGAAGTTCCTCGACCATATGCTCGACCAGCTGGTCCACCACGGCGGAATCGCGCTCCAACTGCGCTGCAAGGGGGATCTGGAGGTCGATGAACACCACAGCGTCGAGGACATCGGCATCGTCCTCGGCGAGGCGCTGAAGGAGGCCCTCGGCGACAAGCGCGGCATCGCCCGCTACGGCTTCGCCCTCCCGATGGACGAGAGCCGGGCGCTGGTCCTGCTGGACTTCGGCGGGCGCAGCGAACTGGTCTGGGACGTCCCCTTTACCCGGGAATACGTCGGCGACGTGCCGACGGAGCTGTTCCGCCACTTTTTCAAATCCCTCTCCGACGCCGCCCGGTGCAACCTGTACGTCCAGGCCCGCGGGGAGAACAACCACCACCTCATCGAGGGGGTCTTCAAGGCCTTCGCCCGGACCCTTCGCCAGGCGGTCAGACAGAACGTTTTCGACGGCGCCCTGCCGTCCAGCAAAGGATTGTTATGACAGCGATCGTAGATTATGATTCCGGCAACATCCGGTCGGTCGTGAACGCCCTGGAGCGGCTCGGGGAGGACTATGTCCTGACCGCCGATCCGGCGGTGATCGCCGCCGCCCCCCGGGTCCTGCTGCCCGGCGTCGGGAACGCCGCAGAGGCCGTCTCGAAGCTGCGCGCGCGGGGTCTGGAGCCCGTCATCCGGCGCCTGCGCCAGCCCGTGCTCGGCATCTGCGTCGGGATGCAGATCCTCTGCCGGGACTCCGAGGAGGACGACGCGCAGGGACTGGGCATCTTCGATACCCACGTCCGCCGCTTCCCCGCCGACCCGGAGGCCAAGGTGCCCCATATGGGCTGGAACCGGCTGGAGAACCTCGAGTCGAAGCTCCTGCGGGACCTGCCGCCGCAGCCCTGGGTCTATTTCGTCCACGGCTATTACGCGGGGCTCTGCCCGGACACCGTCGCGACCTGCACCCACGGCGCGGTCCGCTTTAGCGCCGCCTTGAAATACGAGAATTACTACGGGACCCAGTTCCACCCTGAAAAGAGCGGGGACACCGGTGAAAAGATATTACAAAACTTTCTACATCTATGATACAGATTGTACCCGCCATCGACCTGATCGACGGCAAATGCGTGCGCCTCTCCAAAGGCGAATTCAGCACCAAGAAGGAATATGACGCGGATCCCGCGGACGTCGCCGCGCGCTTTGCGGAATGCGGCGCCCGCCGCATCCACCTCGTGGACCTGGAGGGCGCGAAACAGGCCGCGCCCGCAAACCTCGCCGTCCTGGAGCGCATCCGCTCCAGGGTCGACATCGACCTGGAATGGGGCGGCGGCATCGCGACCCTCGCGGACCTGGCCACGGTTTTCGACGCCGGCGCGACCTACGCCGTCGTCGGCACCGTCGCCGCGCTGAAGCCGGAACTCTTCCTCGACTGGCTCGACCGCTACACCGGCGAGCGGATCGTCCTCGGCGCCGACATCCGGAACGGCCGCCTCGCGGTCCGCGGCTGGCTGTCGGAAGTGCCCCTGCAGGTTTCGGACCTCGTGGACCAGTTCCAGCCGGCCGGCCTGAGCCAGGTCGTCTGCACCGACATCACCCGCGACGGGATGCTGCAGGGCCCGGCGACGCGCCTGTATGTGGACCTGCAGAAACGCTATCCGGACGTCACCTTCAGCGTCAGCGGCGGCATCGCCTCGATGGACGACATCCGCGCGCTGGATGCGCTGGGACTGCGCCGGGTAGTGGTTGGAAAGGCCCTGTACGAGGGTCGGATCACGATGGATGAACTCGCCGCATGGTCGCAAAGAGGATAATTCCCTGCCTGGACGTCCGGGACGGCCACGTCGTCAAAGGCATCAACTTCGAGGGACTCCGCGAAGTCGGGGATGCCGTGGAGATGGGCGTACGCTACGGCGAAGAGGGAGCTGACGAACTGGTCTACCTGGACATCAGCGCCTCGCAGGAGGAGCGGCGGACCTTCGTGGAACTGGTCAGCCGCATCGCCCTGCGCCTCAACATCCCCTTCACCGTGGGCGGAGGCATCCGCACGGTGGACGACGCCGCCCGGCTGCTCGACGCGGGCGCGGACAAGATCACGGTCAACAGCGCCGCCCTCGCGGACCCGGCGCTCATCAGCCGCATCGCCGGCCGCTACGGCAGCCAGTTCGTGGTCTGCGCCATCGACGCCAAGCGGATCGACGGCGTCTGGCGCGCGACGACCCACGGCGGGACCCGCCTCACGGACCGGGAGCTTTACTCCTGGGCCAGCGAAGTCGAGGAGCGCGGCGCGGGAGAAATCCTCTTCACCTCGATGGATCACGACGGCACGAAGGCCGGCTACGCCTGCGAGGTGTACGCCCGCCTCGCCGACCGCCTCCGGATTCCGCTCATCGCCTCGGGCGGCGCGGGATCGGCGGAGGACATCGCGGAGGTGCTGACCACGGGGAAGGCCGACGCCGCCCTCGCCGCGAGCATCTTCCATTTCGGAGAGATTCCGATTCCGGAGCTGAAACGGATGCTCCGATCAAGAAACATAAACGTAAGAATATGAAATTTACAGACTTCCACCTGGAAAAGAACGCCGACGGGCTGCTGCCCGCCATCGTCCAGGACGCCCGGACGCTGAAGGTCCTGATGCTGGGTTATATGAACGCCGAGGCCTTTGAGAAGACCGTCGCCGAAGGGCGCGTGACCTTCTGGTCCCGCTCGCGCGGCTGCCTCTGGACCAAGGGAGAGACCAGCGGGAACGGACTGGTCGTGCAGGCGATGTACCCCGACTGCGACGGAGATACCCTGCTCATCCAGGCCCTCCCCGAGGGGCCGACCTGCCACCGGGGGACCACCTCCTGCTTCGACACCCCCGATTCGGAAGGGTTCGTCCGCGCCCTGAGTGCGCTCCTGCAGGACCGCCACGCCCGGATGCCGGACGGTTCCTACACGACCCGCCTCTTCGTCAAGGGCGTGAAGGCCATCGCGAAAAAGGTCGGCGAAGAGACGACGGAAGCCCTCATCGAGGCGGTGGACGGCAACCGCGACCGTTTCCTGTACGAGACCGGCGACGTCGTCTACCACTACCTGGTCCTGCTCGAGCAGATGGGCATCAACATATCCGAACTGGAGGAAGAATTGGCCGCGAGGCACAAATAATCGGACCGGTTGTTTCAATAATGAACAGAAAAAACTATCTTGCGTAGATTAGTGTATTTACCTATGGACTGTGTCAAAGTCAATGTCAACGTGATGGTGGCCGAGCCGTGCCACACCCGTTTCGCAGAGCAGATCTGCGATGAGATCTACCGCTCCTCCCTGGAGCGCAAAACCGGTATCGCCAAGCGTACGCCGGAATACATCAGCGAGAAAATCAACGCGGGCAAGGCCGTCATCGCCCTGACGGAGGACGGCGAATTCGCCGGATTCTCCTACATCGAATCCTGGGGCGGCAAGAGCTTCGTCGCGAACTCCGGCCTCATCGTCGCCCACAAGTTCCGCGGCCAGGGCATCGCCAAGCGCATCAAGGAGCAGACCTTCATCCTCTCGCGCAAGCTCTTCCCCGATGCGAAGATCTTCTCGATCACGACCGGCGCGGCCGTGATGAAGATGAACTACGAGTTCGGATTCCGCCCGGTCCCCTACACGGAGCTCACGGACGATCCGGAGTTCTGGAAAGGCTGCCAGGGATGCCGCCACTACGACATCCTCGAGAGCCACGACTTCAAGATGTGCATCTGCACGGGCCTGCTGTATGACCCGAAGGAGCATTTGGAAATCCATCATCCCGGAGAATAATATGAAAAAGAAAGTGGTTGTCGCTTTCAGCGGCGGACTGGATACGTCCTATACCGTGATGTATCTGGCCAAGGAAAAAGGATACGAAGTCCACGCGGCGTGCGCGGACACGGGCGGCTTCAGCGCGGAGCAGCTGAAAACCAACGAGGAAAACGCCTACAAGCTTGGCGCAACGAAGTACGTGACCCTCGACGTCACGAAGGATTACTATGACAAAAGCCTGAAGTATATGGTCTACGGCAACGTGCTGCGCAACGGCACCTACCCGATCTCCGTCTCCTCGGAGCGCATCTTCCAGGCCCTCGCCATCGCCCGCTACGCCAACGAAATCGGCGCGGACGCCATCGCCCACGGCAGCACCGGCGCCGGCAACGACCAGGTCCGCTTCGATATGACCTTCCTCGTCCTCTGCCCCGGCGTCGAGATCATCACCCTCACCCGCGACGGCAACCTCAGCCGCCAGGAAGAAGTCGACTACCTCAACGCCCACGGCTTCAGCGCCGACTTCACCAAACTCAAGTATTCCTACAACGTCGGCCTCTGGGGCACCTCCATCTGCGGCGGCGAGATCCTGGATTCCCGGCAGGGCCTGCCGGAATCCGCCTATCTCAAGCACCCGGTCAAGGAGGGCGAGGAGACCGTCACGCTCGGCTTCGACCACGGCGAGATCTGCGCCGTGAACGGCAAGCCGTATACGGATAAGGTCGCTGCCATCCAGGCCGTGGAGGCCCTCGGCGCAGCCTATGCCGTCGGCCGCGACATCCACGTCGGCGACACGATCATCGGCATCAAGGGCCGCGTCGGCTTCGAGGCCGCCGCCCCGATGATGATCATCTCCGCCCACAAGCTGCTCGAGAAATTCACCCTCTCGAAATGGCAGCAGTACTGGAAGGACCAGGTCGCGAACTGGTACGGGATGTTCCTCCACGAGAGCCAGTACCTCGAGCCCGTGATGCGGGACATCGAGGCGATGCTTGAAAGCAGCCAGCGCAACGTGACCGGCACCGTGACCCTGAAACTGCGCCCCTACGGCTTCGAGACCGTCGGCGTGGACTCCCCCAACGACCTTGTCAAGAACCGCCTCGGCGAATACGGCGAAGGCGCGAAGGGCTGGACCTCCGAGGAGGCCAAGGGCTTCATCAAGGTCAGCGCGACCCCGCTGCGCGCCTATTATATGGCCCACAAAGACGAATTGGACATCTTATGATACGAGCAGGCATCATCGGCGGCGCGGGCTACACCGCGGGCGAACTCCTCCGCCTCCTGGTCTTCCACCCGGAGGTCAGGGTCGTCTTCGCCCATTCCGAGAGCCACGCCGGCGCCCCCGTCAGTGACGTCCACGCAGGCCTGCTGGGCGACACGGACCTCCATTTCAGCGCGGAGTACGACCTCGGCGCCATCGACGTGCTCTTCCTCTGCGGCGCCCACGGCAAGAGCCGGGAGTTCTGGCAGACCCACAGCGCACCGAAGGAGTTGACAATCATCGATTTGGCGCAGGATTACCGGGACGAGTCCGACGGCTATGTCTACGGCCTGCCGGAGCTGCAGCGGGAGCGCATCCGCGGCGCCAGGCGCATCGCGAATCCCGGCTGCTTCGCGACCGCGATCCAGCTCGCGCTGCTGCCGCTGGCCGCGGCCGGAAAGCTCGCCGGTCCCGTCACGGTCAACGCCGTGACCGGCTCGACCGGCGCGGGCGTCCGGCCCTCCGAAACGACCCATTTCAGCTGGCGCACGGACAACCTCTCCGCCTACAAAGTCTTCACCCACCAGCACCTGGCGGAAATCTCCCGCAACCTTTCCGCGCTGCAGGGAAGCCCGGTCGCGCCGGCCTTCGTGCCCGTGCGCGGCGACTTCGCCCGCGGCATTTTCGCCACCGCGACCCTGGACTGCGACCTCCCCGCGGAGGCTGTCCTGCAGCTGTATGAAGAGTACTACCGGGACGCCGCGTTCACCCACGTGAGCCGCCGCCCCGTCGACCTCAAGCAGGTCGTGAACACCAACAAATGCCTCCTCTCCCTGGAACGGCACGAGGGGCGGCTCGCCGTCTTCTCCGTGGTCGACAACCTCCTGAAGGGGGCCTCCGGGCAGGCGGTGCAGAACATGAACCTCGCCTTCGGGCTGGCCGAAGACTGCGGCCTGCGCCTCAAGGCCTCCGCTTTTTAAGATTATGCAACTGTTCGATGTCTATTCCCGCTGGGACGTAGCCCCGGTCCGGGCCCGCGGCTGCCGCGTCTGGGACGCGGACGGGGTCGAATACCTCGACCTCTATGGCGGCCACGCCGTCATCTCCGTCGGCCACTCCCACCCTTATTATATCTCGGCCCTCAAGGAGCAGCTCGACAAGATCGGCTTCTATTCCAACGCCGTCCGGAATCCCCTCCAGGAAGCGCTGGCGCGCCGCATCGGCGTCGTCAGCGGCTACGGGGATTACTCCCTCTTCCTCGACAACAGCGGCGCGGAATCCAACGAGAACGCCGCCAAGCTGGCTTCCTTCCATACCGGGAAGGACCGGATGATCGCCTTCCGGCGCAGCTTCCACGGCCGCACTTCCGGCGCCGTGGCCCTGACCGACAACCCGGCCATCGTCTCCCCCTTCAACGCCAACCACAAGGTCACCTTCTGCGAACTGGGTGACGCGGCGGGCGTGGAGCAGGAGCTCGCGAAAGGCGACGTCGCCGGCGTCATCGTCGAGGGCATCCAGGGCTGCGGCGGCATCCACGTGCCGGCCATCGGCTTTATGCAGGCGCTGGAGGCCCTCTGCCGGCAGTACGGCGCCGTGCTCATCCTCGACGAGGTCCAGAGCGGCTACGGCCGCACGGGCAAGTTCTTCGCCCACCAGTGGGCGGGCGTCCGGCCCGGCATCATCACGATGGGCAAGGGCATCGCGAACGGCTTCCCCTGCGGCGGCATCCTCATCGCGCCGGAATTCCAGGCGCGCACGGGCATGCTCGGTACGACCTTCGGCGGCAACTACCTCGCCTGCGCCGCCGCCCTCGCGGTCCTGGACATCATCGAGCAGGAAGGCCTGATGGCCAACGCCCTCGCCGTCGGTGACCACATCCGGGCGTCGCTGCCCAAAACCGCCCGCATCAAGGAAGTGCGCGGCAAGGGCCTGATGCTCGGCATCGAATTCCACGAGGAAGTCGCCCCGCTGCGGCAGGCGCTCCTGTACAAGAAACATATTTTCACCGGCGTCGCCGGCAAAAACATGATCCGGCTCCTGGCCCCGCTCTGCCTCACCCGCGAGGAGGCCGACCGGTTCCTGGAAGCGTTCAACGAAGTACTCCAGCCATGAAATCCTTTTTCCACGTCAGTGACATCGGCGACCTCCGGGCAGCGCTCGAGGAAGCCAGGCAGGTCAAGCGGACCCCCTTCGCCTGGAAGGCCCTCGGGGAGAACAAGACCATTATGCTCGTCTTCTTCAACAGCAGCCTGCGCACACGCCTGAGCAGCCAGAAGGCGGCCCTGAACCTCGGGATGAGCCCGATCGTCCTCAACATCGGCCAGGACAGCTGGAAGCTGGAGACCGAGATGGGCGTCGTGATGGACGGCGACAAGTCGGAGCATCTCCGGGAGGCGATTCCCGTGATGACGAGCTACTGCGACATCATCGGCATCCGCTCGTTCGCGGGCCTCACCGACCGGGAATACGACTATTCCGAGACCGTGCTGCGCCAGTTCATCGAATACGGCGGCAAGCCGGTCATCAGCCTCGAATCCGCGACCGTCCACCCGTGCCAGGCCTTCGCCGACCTCATAACCATTGATGAATACCGCCGGAACGCGCGGCCGAAGGTCGTGCTGACCTGGGCGCCGCATCCGCGGGCCCTGCCCCAGGCGGTCCCGAACTCGTTCGCGGAATGGATGAACGCCGCGGACGTGGACCTCGTCATCACCCACCCGGAAGGGTATGAACTCGATCCCGCCTTCGTCGGGAACGCCCGGGTCGAATACGACCAGATGAAGGCGTTCGAAGGCGCGGAC
>LUZF01000046.1 GCA_001602865.1 Bacteroidales bacterium Bact_14 | reverse complement strand
ATCCCGACGAAGCGCACCGGGAACCGGCTGCGCAGCGTCGCGATCGCCGCCGCGGTCGCCGTGTTGCAGGCGACGACGAGGACGTCGCACCCGCGGTCCAGCAGCAGCTGGGTGATTTCCAGCGAGCGCGCGATGATGAATTCCCGGGATTTGCTGCCGTAGGGGCAGTGGGCCGTGTCGGCGTAATAGATGCAGTCCTCCCCGGGAAGAACCTTGCGGATCTCCCGCAGGACGCTGAGTCCTCCGACGCCGGAATCAAATATGCCGATGCGGGCCATAACAAGACAAAGATAATGATTTCTCCCCAAAATTGATTACATTTGTCTTCTACGGAACAACGAGAAGAACGATGGTAGGACAGGAGCAAATCAAGGCGTTGCGGGCGCGTACGGAGGCGTTGGAGAAGTCTTTCGGCATCCCCGCGAAACGGGAGGAGATCGCCGCGCTGCAGGCGCAGACCGAGGCCCCGGACTTCTGGGGCGACCCGAAGGCGGCGGAAGGCTTCCTGAAGAAGCTCAGCGCGCTGAAGTCCCCCGTGGCCGCGTTCGACGACGCCGCCGCGAAGGTCGACGACCTCGACGTGCTCCTGGAGCTCGCCCCCGAGTCGGAGGAGCTGGAAGAGGCTTATGCCGCCGCCGTGGAGGCGGTGGAGGCGATGGAGCTCCGCAAGATGCTCGGCGGCGAAGGCGACAACCTCGGCGCCGTCCTGACGATCAACTCCGGCGCCGGCGGGACCGAGTCGAACGACTGGTCCGCGATGCTGATGCGTATGTATGTCCGCTGGGGCGAGCGCAACGGCTACAAGATGACGACCACGGAACTCGTCGAAGGCGACGAAGCCGGCATCAAGTCCACGACCATCGAATTCGAAGGCGAATACGCCTACGGCTACCTCAAGGCCGAATCCGGCGTCCACCGCCTCGTCCGCATCTCCCCCTTCAACGCCCAGGGCAAGCGCCAGACGACCTTCTCCTCCGTCTTCGTCTACCCCCTCGTCGACGACTCCATCAACATCGAAATCAAGGACGCCGACCTCGAATGGGACACCTTCCGCTCCGGCGGCCACGGCGGCCAGAACGTCAACAAGGTCGAGACCGGCGTGCGCGTACGCCACCTTCCTACCGGCATCGTCGTCGAAAACACGGAAGGCCGTACCCAGATCGGCAACAAGGAGAACGCCCTCCGCATCCTGAAATCCCGCCTCTACGACCTCGAACTCAGGAAGCGCCAGGAAAAGCAGGCGGAGCTCGAAGGCCAGAAGAAGAAAATCGAATGGGGAAGCCAGATCCGCTCCTACGTCCTCCACCCCTACAAAATGGTCAAGGACCTCCGCACCGGCTACGAGACCGCCGACACCCAGGGCGTCCTGGACGGCGACCTCAATGCGTTCATGAAGAAATACTTAATGGAATACTAAATATGGCAGAGTTCAAGTATGCGCCGATGTTCCAGCTCGGCGCGGATACGACTGAGTACTACAAAATCCCGGGTTCGGAAAAGCTGGTTTCGACCGCTTCCTTCGAAGGCAAGCCCATCCTGAAAGTCAGCCCCGAAGCGCTGACCCTCCTGTCCAACACGGCCTTCCGCGACGTCAGCTTCCTGCTGCGCCGCTCCCACAACGAGCAGGTGGCGAAGATCCTGCGCGACCCGGAAGCCTCCGCGAACGACAAGTACGTCGCGCTGACCTTCCTGCGCAACGCCGAAGTGGCCGCAAAAGGCAAGCTTCCCCTCTGCCAGGACACCGGCACGGCCATCATCCACGGCGAAAAGGGCCAGCAGGTCTGGACCGGCTTCTGCGACGAGGAAGCCCTGAGCCTCGGCGTCTACAAGACCTACACGGAGGAGAACCTCCGCTACAGCCAGAACGCCCCGCTGGATATGTACAACGAGGTCAATACGAAATGCAACCTCCCCGCCCAGATCGACCTGGAGGCCACGGAAGGGGCCGAGTACCGCTTCCTCTGCGTCACGAAGGGCGGCGGCTCCGCCAACAAGACCTACCTCTACCAGGAGACCAAGGCGCGCATCCAGAACCCCGGCACCCTCGTACCGTTCCTCGTCGAAAAAATGCGTACCCTCGGCACGGCGGCCTGCCCTCCGTACCACATCGCCATCGTCATCGGCGGCACCTCCGCGGAGAAGAACCTCCTCACCGTGAAGCTGGCGAGCACCCATTACTATGACGGCCTCCCGACCTCCGGCGACGAGACCGGCCGCGCCTTCCGCGACCTCGCGCTCGAGGAGCAGCTCCTCGAAGAGACCCGCAAGATCGGCCTCGGCGCCCAGTTCGGCGGCAAGTATATGGCCCACGACATCCGCGTCGTCCGCCTCCCGCGCCATGGCGCCTCCTGCCCGATCGGCCTCGGCGTCAGCTGCTCCGCCGACCGCAACATCCTGGCGAAGATCAACGCCGACGGCGTCTGGATCGAGAAGATGGACGACAAGCCGTACGAACTGATTCCGGAGGAGTTCCGGAACGCCGGCGAAGGCGAGGTCGTCCGCATCGACCTCGACCGCCCAATGCCGGAGATCCTCGCGCAGCTGACCAGGTACCCGGTCAGCACCCGCCTGAGCCTCAACGGCACCATCATCGTCGGCCGCGACATCGCCCACGCGAAGATCAAGGCGCGCCTCGACGCCGGCGAACCGATGCCCGAATACCTGAAGAACCATCCGGTCTACTACGCCGGCCCGGCGAAGACCCCGGCCGGGATGGCCTGCGGCTCGATGGGCCCGACGACGGCCGGCCGTATGGACCCGTACGTGGATGAATTCCAGGACCACGGCGGCTCGATGATCATGATCGCGAAGGGCAACCGCTCCCAGGCGGTGACCGACGCCTGCAAGAAGCACGGCGGCTTCTACCTCGGCTCGATCGGCGGCCCCGCCGCGATCCTCGCCCAGAACAACATCAAGTCCATCGAATGCGTGGAGTATCCGGAACTCGGGATGGAAGCCGTCTGGAAAATCCGGGTCGAGAATTTCCCGGCCTTCATCCTCGTGGACGACAAGGGCAACGACTTCTTCAAGACCATCGGCCTGTAATGTACTGTGGGCAAGCACCTGCATAGGACGCTGAAGGCGCTGGGCATCCTGCTGCTTGGCGTGGTCCTTCTCGTGGTGCTGCTCGCGGTGGCCGCGCAGGTCGCCCTGAACACAAAAGCGCTGGACCGGATCGTCCAGCGTTTCGCCGCCGAATACATCGACGGCGAACTCCGCTACGACCGCCTGAAGCTGTCCCTCGTGAAGGACTTCCCGAACGGGCGGCTCACGGTCGAAAACCTCAGCCTGGTGTATCCCCACGAGCGTTTTGATGCGTATCAGGTCAAGAACGGGGAGGGCCGCGGCGTGCCGATGGACACGCTGGCCGCGTTCGACCTGCTCGACGCGGGCGTGGACTACCGGCTGTTCGTGAAAGAGAAGAAAATCCACCTGCGGGAATCGCACCTCCACGGCCTGCGCGCGTTCGTCCACGTCTATGACAGTACGGCCACGAACCTCCAGGTCCTGAAGTTCCTCGGGATGGGCGGGGAGAGGGACAGCGCCTTCGTGCTCCCGCCGCTGAAGGTGGATACCCTCTGCATCGAGAACCCCCACGTGATTTATGAGGATAGCCGCAGCGACCTGTATGCGCGCCTCATCTTCGACGATATGGACCTGTCCGGCACGATGTGGCCGGTGGGGGAGGACTATATGCTGGAGGCGGCGATGACCCTGGAAAGGCTGGATCTGGAGACGCTGGCGGCCATTGCGGCGCCGGTGGAGACGGATGCGCGCCTCACGCTGGAGCTGGCGGCGAAAGGCCTGCTGAATACGTCGAAGGGCCTGCTGCCGGACCTGGAGGCCAGTGTGTCGCTCCCGGGCGCGAAGGTTTCCTATGCGGATTTGATTGACAACGGCGACATCGCGCTGGAGGCCAGCGGAAGCTACCGCGCCGGCGTCGTGGATGTGGATGTGCCACAATTGCACCTGGATGTCCCGGGCCTCGCGCTGAAGGCGAAGGGCTCCGTGGAGGATGCCCTGGGGGGCGACCCCCGGATTGCCGTGGACGGCACGCTGAAGGCGGAGGCGTCGAAGCTGATGCGCTACCTGCCGGAGAGCGCCTCCTTCCTGCGGGCGCGGGGGAATCTGGATGCGGAGGTGGAAGGCTCCTTCCGGCCCTCGCAGCTGACCCTGTACCGTTTTTCCACGACCGACCTGCGTGCGCTGGTGACGAGCTCCGGGCTCGACATCGAGGACCGCAGGGACGCAATTTACGGCCATCTGGGAAAGACCGAACTGCGGCTGGCGGCGATGAAGAGCCTCGTGGGCACGGACCCGCGGGCGCTGACGCTGCAACTGCGCACCGATTCGCTGAGCGCGTCCATCGGGCCGGAGATGTACGCCCGCGGCAAGGACGTGCAGGTCCTGGCGCAGAACTCCTTCCGCGCCATCGACACGACCCGCCTCTCGCCGCTCGTCGCGACCCTGACCGCGGAGCGCCTTGCGCTGCGCGGCGCCGACTCGCTGATGGTCGGCGTGCTCCAGACCTCGAACTCGCTGTCCGTCACGCCGAAGGACGGCGACGGCCGCCAGGTGCCGCAGGTCTCGCTGTCGAGCGCTTTCGGCCGCGTGCTGCTGCGCACGGACGAGACGCGCGCGAGCCTGGACTCC
>LUZF01000045.1 GCA_001602865.1 Bacteroidales bacterium Bact_14 | reverse complement strand
GCGACCACATCGTCGAGCAGCACGTCCACAACATCGACGTCTTCCTCTGGATGCTCGGCCAGCACCCGACCAAGGCGACCGCCTTCGGTGCCCGCCACCGCCGCATCACCGGCGACCAGTACGACCAGTTCAGCGTCGACTTCGAATTCGAGAACGGCATCCACCTCCACAGCATGTGCCGCCAGATCGACGGTACCAGCTCCAACGTCGGCGAGTATGTCCAGGGCACGAAGGGTTCCTGGAACAGCTACGACCACGAGATCAAGGACCTCAAGGGCAATGTGATCTGGAAGTTCGACGAGGAAGCCGCGAAAGCGCAGTTCAAGCAGAACGACCCGTACGTCCTCGAGCACGTGGACTGGGTCAACCACATCCGCAAGGGCGAGGCCCACGACGAAGCCGAAGCGACCGCCATCTCCTGCCTGGCAGGCGTGATGGGCCGCGAGGCCGCCTACACCGGCGAAACCGTGACCTGGGACGCGATGAGCGCCTCCAACCTTGACTATATGCCCGCCGACCTCAAGATCGGTCCTATGGACATGTCCGGCTTCACCGTCCCCGTCCCCGGCAAAGCGAAATAGTGACCCGCTTGTCATTTCGAGCGTAGTCGAGAAATCTGAATTACGATGAAAAGACGTGATTTTCTGAAAACATCGATCGCTGGCGTAGCAGGCGCGTCCCTCGCGACGCTGCCTGCCATCGCCACGTCGTGCGGCCCGGCGGCCCCGAAGAAGGCCGACGTGCCGCTGCGTCTCTCGTTCCAGGAAGGCATCGCCCCCGGTGCGAACCTGGGCGAGAAACTGGATTATATGGAGAACCTCGGCATCGTGGGCTTCGAGCCCGGCGGACGCGGCCTCGCCGGCCGTGTCACCGAAATCGAGAGCGCCCTGAGCGGCCGTAACATCAAGGTTTCCGCCATCTGCGCCGGCTTCGGCGGCTTCATCCTCGCCGAGGACCCGGCCGTGAAGAACGAGTTCGACACGACGATGCGCGAGATCGTGGAGGCCGCCGGCCGCCTGGGTTCCGTCGGCGTCATCATGGTTCCGGCCTTCAACAGCCAGAAGCCGTGCATGCCGCATACCCTCGAGACCCGCAATTACCTCTGCGAGCAGCTCCATGAGCTCGGCGAGTTCGCCCTGAAGTGCGGTACGACCGTGATTCTCGAGCCCCTGAACCGCCGCGAGGCCTTCTACCTCCGCCTGGTGCCGGACGCCGCCGCGATCTGCCGCGACGCCGATTCCGCCGGCGTGAAGTGTATGGGTGACTTCTGGCACATGCAGGAAGAGGCTTCCGACTACGCCGCCTTCATGGCCGCGGGTACGAAGTACCTCCAGCACGTCCACATCGCCAGCCGCGGCCGCCGCGTAATGCCGGGCGAGGATGGCGAGGTCGACAATTATGTCGACGGCATGCGCGCCCTGAAGGAGATGGCGTATCCGGGATACATCAGTTTCGAGTGTGGCACCAAGGGCGAGCGCACCGAAACCGTTCCCGCCGCCGTCGCCCTCCTCCGCGACCAGTGGGAACAGGCCTAGCCCTTTCCTCCTCCGACGAAAAAAAGTTTTCCTGAGATCGTCAGAAAAATGCCGCCTCAGAAAAACTTTTTTTTCGTCTCTTTCCCGCGCTTTCTGTCATTTCGAGCACATTCCCTTTTGTCATTTCGAGCGGAGCGAAGCGGAGTCGAGAAATCTGTTTATATTTGTATCCATATGAAAATGAAAAGGCTTCTATTGACGGTGATGGTGCTGCTGGGGGCGGCGGGATTGATGGCGGAGGGGCAGGACGGGACGGACGTCCCGGCGCGGAAGGCGCTGGTACGGCTGTCGAGCTGCAATGTGCGGGTGGCGCCGGATTACGAGTCCGGGCTGGATACGCAGTTCCTGATGGGGCGCGTGGTGGAGGTGCTGGGGCAGGACCGCTACTGGGTGCAGGTGGGCTATGACGAGGCCGGGCGGCAGCTGACGGGATGGGTGAATGAGCTGATGCTCACGGAGGTGGATGATGCCGCGCTGGACCGCTGGCTGCGTGCGCCGCGCTACCTGTGCACGGCGGAGAGTTCGCACGTGTACGCGGAGCCGTCGGTGAAGAGTGAATACCTGACCGAATGGATGCTGGGAGACCTGGCGCTGCAGGTGCTGGACAGCCGCGGGCGGCCGGTCCGGGAAGGAAAGTTTCTGGCGGTCGCGCTGCCTGACGGGCGGCGGGGGTATGTCCCGAAGGGGACGGCGGTGGATTTCCGCCGCTGGGCGGAAAGCTGCCGGCCGACCGCGGAGGGCGTCATCGCGACCGCGGAGCGCTTCCTCGGAAGCCCGTACCTCTGGGGCGGCACGACCCTGAAGGGGGTGGATTGCAGCGGCCTGGTGCAACTGGCGTTCTTTATGAACGGCGTGCTGGTGCCGCGCAATTCCGGCAGCCAGGCGCGCTGCGGCGTCGAAATCCCGCTGTCGGAGGTCCGCCCCGGCGACCTGCTGACTTTCGGCACTGCGGCGACAGATGATTCGCCGGAGCGCATCAGCCACATCGCCATCAGCCTCGGCGGCAGCCGCATCATCCAGTCCTCGCAGCTGGTGCGCATCAACACCCTCGCGCCGGGGCAGCCGGACACCTATGAGCGCACGCCGCTCCATGCGCGGCGCATCCTGCCGGCCGCGGCGACCCCGGACGCCCTCCGCGCAATGCCGGGCGTGACCCTGGTGAAAGACAGTCCGCTATATTTCGCGCAATAAATGGCTGCGCAATGTAATGCGCTCTAAATTATTAATTTACATAATCAGCCCCCCGCTAAAATAATAGGGGGTTGTTTTAACAATCGTTTGACTGTCAAATAAATGCGTTGCGGCGTAATAGCAATCCTCCTGACCGCGGCGGTGGCTGTTTCATTCAACGGCTGCCGGGAAGGCGGCGCGCAGAGAGCCCCGGTCGCGCCGGGGATGACGAAGGGCGCGCCGGAGGTGATTGAGGGCGCGCCGGAGCGGAAGGAGGGTGTGCACGTCGGGACGACGGTATTCGTGCCGCGGCCGGAGGCTTTCGTGCCCGGGGCGGAGGTGCCGGAAAGCGTGCTGGAAGCCTGGGGCGCGGATGCGTTTTTCCGGCTGGAGACGCTGTCGGACGCGGTTTTCGCACGGATGGATGGAGTTTCCTGGAAGCCCGGGTGCCCGGTGGAACGGGAGGAGTTGCGCTACCTGCGCGTGCTGTACCGGGATGCATCCGGCGCCGCCTTCGTCGGGGAGATGGTCCTGAACCAGGCCATCGCGCAGGATGCGCTGGAGATCTTCCGGGCGCTGTTCGAAGAGGGGTATCCCATCGAGCGGATGCGCCTCGTCGATGAGTTCGGCGGCGACGACGCGGCATCGATGGCGGCGAACAATACGTCCGCCTTCAACTATCGCCCGAAGGCGCACAACGCCGCCGAGCTGTCGCTCCACGCCAGCGGCCGCGCCATCGACATCAACCCGCTGTACAACCCCTACGTCCGGGTCCGGGCGAACGGAACGCTCCTCGTCGAGCCGCCGGAAGCGGCCCCTTATGTCGACCGGACCGTGCCTTCCCCTTACCGCATCACGCGCGGCGACCTCTGCCACCGGCTCTTCCTGGAGCACGGTTTCCGCTGGGGCGGCGGCTGGGCTTCGGGCCAGGATTTCCAACACTTTGAGAAATAGTGCCGATGCTGATATTGTGTAAAGTTTATTATCTTTGCAAATTAAGCAGATTATAAACTTTAACCACAATATGAAACAGATACCAGAAGCACTGACTTTCGATGACGTATTGCTCGTTCCCGCCCGTTCCGAGGTCCTGCCCCGCGAAGTCGAGCTTTCGTCCAAGTTCACCAAAGGCATTACGCTGCAGACGCCGATTGTCTCCTCCGCGATGGACACGGTTACGGAGACCGCGATGGCGATCGCGATGGCCCGCCTCGGCGGCATCGGCGTAATCCACAAGAATATGCCGATCGAGCAGCAGCTCGAGATGGTCGCCGACGTGAAGAAGGAAAACCTCCTCGTCGCGGCCGCCGTCGGCGTGAAGAATGACACCCTCGAAAGGATCGGCAGGCTGGTGGAAGCCGGCGCGGACGCCATCGTGATCGACACCGCCCACGGCCACTCCGTCGGAGTCCTCCGCGTGGTGGAACAGGCCTGCGCGGCTTATCCGAAGATTGAAATCGTCGCCGGCAACGTGGCGACCGCCGAGGGCGCGAAGGCCCTCGCGGAGGCCGGCGTCAGCGCCGTGAAAGTCGGCATCGGTCCGGGCTCCATCTGCACGACCCGCGTCGTCGCCGGCGTCGGCGTTCCGCAGCTGACGGCGATCATGCTCGCCGCCGAGGCCCTCGAAGGCACCGGAATCCCGGTCATCGCCGACGGCGGCATCCGCTACTCCGGTGACATCGTGAAGGCCCTGGCCGCCGGCGCGAGCACCGTGATGCTCGGTTCCGTCCTCGCCGCCTCCGCCGAGGCGCCGGGCGACGTCGTCGAATTCAACGGCGTCCAGTACAAGAAATACCGCGGGATGGGTTCCCTCGAGGCGATGGAATGCGGCTCCAAGGACCGCTACTTCCAGGACGGCGAGAGCGACATCAAGAAACTCGTTCCGGAAGGCGTCGTGGCCCAGGTCCCCTTCAAGGGCTCCGTCCACGACATCATCTACCAGATGGTCGGCGGCCTCCGCTCCGGGATGGGCTATGTCGGCGCCAGGGACATCAAGGCGCTGCATTCGGCACAATTTGTGCGAATCACTACCGCCGGCTTCCTGGAGAGTCACCCGCACGACGTAACCATCACCAAGAACGCCCCGAACTACTCCCGCTGATGCGCAAATGCGGCTCCATACTGCTTGCCACCCTCGTGGCGCTGCTGACCCTCTCGTCCTGTGAAGTCATCTCCGACTGGATCCACGACGACGGGGTGGTAGCGCGTGTGGGCCGCCACAAACTGACCCTCTCCCAGATCGGGGAGATCATCCCGGACGGGACCTCTCCGGAAGACAGCCTGAATCTCGCCCTCCAGTACATCAACAGCTGGGCGTCGGAGCTCCTCTTCTCCCAGGTCGCCGCCGAGCAGCTGACCAAGTCCGAGCAGGACGTCTCCCGCGAGCTGGAGGACTATCGGCGCTCGCTCCTGAAGTACCGTTATGAGCAGCGCTACCTCAATGAGCGCCTCGACACCGTCGTCAGCCGCAACCAGATCGAGCAGTACTACGAGACCCACAAGGACCTCTTCGTCCTCGAGCGCCCGATCGTGAAGAGCCGCTTCCTGGACATCATGCAGGAGTCCCCGTACCTGGAGGTCCTGAAAGGCAAGATGTCTTCCAGGGACTTCGAGGAGCTTTCCCAGGCGGACAGCCTGGCCTATTCCTCCGCCCTGAAGTATGAGGACCGCTCCGACCGCTGGATCGATATGGTCTCATTCGCCCGTGACTTCGGCACCGACTACGGCACCCTCCTGGCCCGGCGCGACAAGGACGGATTCATCGAACTCAAGGGCGAGGGGGACGTGAAAATCGGCTACATCTGCGAGCTCCTCCCCGCCGGCCAGGTCGCCCCGCTGGAGTATTGCGAGAACCGCATCAAGGAAATCATCATCAGCAACCGTCGCCACGACCTGCTCATCGCCCTCGAGCAGGACCTGCTCTCGGATGCGATGAATAAAAAGAATTTTGTAATTTACTGATAATGAATCGAGTTTTTAGAATGGTGGCGTGCCTCGCCCTGGTGACCGTCCCGGCAGTCGTTTCCGCCCAGCGGTATCCGGGCGGCCTTGTGGACAAATCCATCGCCGTCGTGGGCAACGAAATGATTACCCTCTCCGACATCGAGTCGGAAGTCACGATGGCCCGGGCCCAGGGACAGTCCTCCGACCGGAATATGCGCTGCGAGCTGCTCGAGAGCGTGATGACCAACAAGCTCTTCCTGATGCAGGCCCGCCTCGACTCCCTGGAAGTCAACGCCGATGTCGTGGAAAGCGAGCTTTCGAACCGCCTCGACCAGATCCGCACCTCCCTGGGCGGCGACGACAAGGTCGAGGAGTACTTCGGCAAGTCGATTTACCGGCTCCGCCTGGAGTGGCGGGAGCAGTTCCAGGACCAGAGCCTGATGCAACAGGAGAAGCAGCAGATTGCCGGCAAGGTCCCGGAAATCACCCCTTACGACGTCCGCGAGTATCTGGATACCGTGAGCGTGGATGACCTTCCCATCGTCCCGATCAAGTACCAGCTCAGCCATATCTGCCTCTATCCGGACCGCGAAGCGGCGAACCTCGCCGTCAAGGAGCGCCTCCTGTCCCTGCGTGAACGCATCATCAACGGGGAGCGTTTCGCGACCCTCGCCCGCCTCTACTCGGAGGATCCGGGTTCGGCGCGCCGGGGCGGAGAGCTCGGCATGGCCTCCAAGTCCATCTTCTGGCCCGCCTTCTCCGACGCCGCGATGTCCCTGAAGCCGGGAATCATCTCCCAGATCGTCGAGACGCCGGACGGCTTCCACCTGATCGAGGTGCTGGAAAAGAGCGGTGATATGTTCAACGCCCGCCACATCCTCCTCAAGCCGAAGTACACCGACGAGGACCGCGAAAAGGCATTCAAGACGCTCGACAGCCTCCGCACGGAGATCCAGGCCAAGGCCATCACCTTCGAACTCGCCGCCCGCTTCTATTCCGAGGACCTTCCGACGAAGACCAACGGCGGCCAGATGGCGGACCCCTACACCGGCTCCTCCTATTATGAGATCGACCAGATGAAGCCGCAGGACTACATCGCCATCCAGGACCTCAAGGAAGGGGAAATCTCCGAGCCCGTCGAGTCCCTAGACAACGAGGGCCGCAGCGGCAACACCATCTACAAGATCATCCGCGTCGACAAGATCATCCCGGCCCACCCGGCGACCTACGAGAACGACTTCACCCAACTCGCCGACCAGGTCCGCGAGGAGCGTGAGAACCGCGAAATCGACAAGTTCCTCGAAGAGAAGATCAAGTCGACCTACGTCGTCATCGACCCGCTCTTCGCCGACTGTGACTTCAGCCGCAGCGGCTGGTCTGAAAAAATCCGCAAAGACTGATGTCGCTGCTCATGTCGTTCCTGCTGGCCCTGCTGCCGGTTCTTGCGCCCCAGGGCGAAAAGACCGACAGCCTGGTGCGCCTGATGAGCGCCCAGTCGGCCCAGCTGTACCAGGACGACGAAGGCCGGAACTTCCGCAAGGTCATCGGCCCCGCCCGCTTCCTCCACAACGACACCTACCTCATCTGCGACACGGCCATCTGGAACGTGGATGACAAGATCATCAACGCCTTCGGCAATGTCCGGATCCTCCAGGAAGAAACGGTCCTGGACAGCGACAGGCTGGACTACCTGATCGACGAGGACCTCGCCCAGTTCCGCGGCACCCTCGTCCAGCTCCAGGACAAGGACGGCAACATCCTCCGCACCCGCAACCTCGACTACAACACCCGCGACAGCGTCGCGGTCTTCTTCAACGGCGGCGCGATGCGCGACAAGGATGGCCAGCTCATCGAGAGCCAGGACGGCACCTACGATTCCAAGGTGAAGGTCTTCACCTTCGACAAGGACGTGAATATGTTCTCGGATTCGGTCTTCGTGCGCACTTCGACCCTGATCTACCGCAACCTGGAAGGCCGGGCGTATTTCGTCGGGGACGTGGACGCCTGGCAGAAGGAGAATATGCTCTCGGCCCTCGACGGCTATTACGACCGCACGGACTCGACCTTCTTCTTCCGGACCCGGGTCCACCTCCTGGCCGAAGACCAGGAAGCCTGGGCCGACTCCCTGTATTACTACCGGAAAGACAACCGGATCCTGATGCTGGGCAACGCCCAGGTGATGGATACGACCCGCAACGTCAACGGCGTGGCGGACTACATCCTCTACGAAGACGCGATCTCCACCGTCACGATGAAGCGCAACGCCGCCATCGTCGGCGAGACCGAACAGAACGGCGAGAAGGATACCCTCTATGTGGGCGGCGACCTGATCCGCTACTGGACTGTCAACCGCGACAAGATTCCGGCGCAGACGATCGCCAATGCCGCCAAACGCGTGGACGACATCAACATCGACCCGGTTACGGAGTACCGTCGCGAAGCGGCTGAAAAGGCCGCCCAGGCGGCGGCCAAGGCGAAGGAAGACGCCGAGAAGAAGGCCGGCCAGGTCGCGCCGGCGGCCGCGGCTGCCGCCAGCCAGGGCTCCC
>LUZF01000044.1 GCA_001602865.1 Bacteroidales bacterium Bact_14 | reverse complement strand
AGCCAAGAAAGTATCCAAGAACCTGTTTCATCTTAACTAGATTGAATGACTATCAAAGTTATTGCTTTTTCCTGAATCTTCACTGAACAGGCGTCCGTCGATGCTATTGATTCTTGACCACGTTTTGACCACAACTTACAACAATCGACCACATTTGACCACGTTTTTGAGGAATTGTTTTGACGACTTCAACAAAATGAACTCACAATAATCCCCGCCTACCACCAGTCTTCTAGCTCCCGCCCGAGGCACGAAGGGCTCAAGCATTTTGGGGGTGCCGTCCTCGTTTTGGGCCGTTTTTGAGGACGGCAAATTACGGTAGGATTGCGGGGATCAGGCGATTTCGGAGATCAGGCGCATCAGGGTTTCCTTGGCGTCGCCGAGTTCGAGGTAGACGCCTTTGTCGCGGCTGTAGATCGGGTTGTCGACGCCTGCGTAGCCCGGCTTGAGGTCATAGTTGCAGACGATTACCTCGGGGGCCTGGTCCACGTTGAGGACCGGCATTCCGTAGATGGGCGTGCCGACGGCATCGCGGGCGGCGGGGTTGAGGACGTCGTTGGCGCCGATGACCACGACGGCGTCGGCGTTCTTGAAGTCATCGTTGATGGCGTCCATCTCAAACAGCTTCTCATAATCGACATCCGCCTCGGCGAGCAGCACATTCATATGGCCCGGCATACGGCCGGCGACCGGATGGATGGCGAAGCGGACACGGGCGCCGCGGCTTTCCAGCTTGTCCGCCAGCTGGCGGACCTGGTGCTGCGCCTGCGCCAGCGCCATTCCGTAACCGGGAACGATAATGACATCCTTCGCCTGCGAAAGGACGGCGGCCGCGGTCGGCGCTTTTTCAGCGGGAGCGGCGTTCAGCTGGCCGTCCAACACCTTGACACGGGCCTCGAGGTCGGCGACCATCGCCTCCAGTTCCCTTATTTTCTTCTCTAAATCCATAATACGTTCAACCAGTTTTTCGTTTTCTGCAACAGGAGTTTCAGGGGACGGCTTCACCGTTCCGCCCGTAAGGATGCTTATCAGCTTTCGGTTCATCGCCCGGCACATAATCTGGGTCAGCAGGAGCCCGGAAGCGCCGACGATGCCGCCGACCGCGACCAGGAACACGTCCCCGATGGCCATACCGGCAATCGCGCCGGCCACGCCGGAAAGCGAATTGAGCAGGGAGATGGTGATGGGCATATCCGCTCCGCCGACGCGAAGCGAGAACCAGAGGCCGAAGAGCGAGGCAAACACAAACGCGCCCACCAGGCACATCGTCAAGCCCGCGCCTTCCACAAAGACGCCCGCCACCACGGAGCCCAGCGCGAGGGCAAGGAACAGCAGGGTGCACAGGGCGTGACCCTTCCAGACCACCGGCTTCTGCGGCAGGACCCGGTGGAGCTTGCCGGCGGCGATCAGGCTGCCTACCAGCGTCACCATACCAACCGCCACCGCCAGGAGCGCGGTAAAGCGCACGAAAGCGCCGTCGCCGTGGATGGACATCAGGCCCACCAGCGCCGATGCGCCGCCACCCAGGCCGTTGAACAGCGCCACCGTCTGCGGCATCTGGATCATCTTGACCCGCGCGGCCAGGAGGCTGCCCGCCAGCGCGCCGGTCAGGATGGATACATAAATGGTCCAGACCGACACGACGCCGGCGAAGAGCAGCGTCGCGACGATGCCGCAAAGCATCGCCAGCGCCGACAGGAGGTTGCCGGCGACCGCCGTCTTCACCTTGCTCATCATCGAAATCCCGGCGAGCACCAGCACCGCCAGGAGCGCACTTATAAGAATCTGCAATGCCGACATATCCTACTTCTTTTTCTTGTCGAACATCCGCAGCATCCGGTGCGTGACGCCAAAGCCGCCGAATACGTTGACCGCGGCCAGCACGATGGCCAGGCCGCCGGCAATCTGGGAAAACACGCCGTCACCCGCGAGGAAAGCGGCGCCGGTCGCCACGATGGCGCCGACGATCGTCACCCCGGAAAGGGCGTTCATCCCGGACATCAGCGGGGTATGCAGCAAACTGGGCACAGTCCTGATGATAAAGTATCCCAGGACCGTGCTCAGGAGAAAGACTGCGATCAGGATCAGCGGGTGGATCATAAGCCCATCGCTTCGCGTGCGCCCTGGTGGACCAGCTGCCCGTCGATGCAGACGAGGGACTTCTGGACGATCTCATCGTTCCTGTCGAGCACGACCTTGCCGTCCTTGACGAGGTAGCTTACCAGGTTGTAGAGGTTGTTGGAGAACATCCAGGTCGAGCTGGTAGGAAGGAGGCCGGGGATGTTCTTCACGCCCATCAGCGTGACGCCATATCTCGTCTCGATGCCACCCTTCGGGGTGAGCTCGCAGTTGCCGCCCTGGTCGATGGAGATATCGACGATGACGGAACCTTTCTTCATCCCCTTGACCATTTCTTCCGTGATGATGATCGGGGCGATCTTGCCCGGGATCAGCGCGGAGCAGAAGACGATATCCATCTCCTGGATGGTCGTCTTCAGGGCCTCCTGCTCCTGGATCAGGACATCGGCAGGCAGGCGGTTGGCGTAGCCGCCCTCGGCGATGGCGAGTTCGGCGGGAACGGTGGTATCGACGGTCTTGGCGCCCAGCGAGCTGGCATTTTCGACCGCCATCGGGCGGATATCAGCGGCGTAGGTGATCGCGCCGAGGCGCTTCGCGGTAGCCAGCGCCTGCAGGCCCGCGACACCGACGCCGATGACCATCACCTTGGCCGGCTTGATCTGGCCGACAGCCGTAAACATTGAAGGCACGAAGGTGGTGAGCCTGTCGGCCGCCATCAGGATGCCCTTGTAGCCGGCGCAGGTGCTCATCGAAGTCAGCGCATCCATGCTCTGCGCGCGGGAGATGCGCGGGATGCCGTCGAGGGTGATGGCGGTGACGCCCTTGGCGGCGAGGTCCTTCACCATCTTGTGGTTGACCGGAGAGGCCGGGTGGATGAAAGTGATGAGGTACTGGCCCGGGTGCATCATATCCACCTCGTGCCTGCCCTTCGCCTCATTGAACAGGGGTTCCTTCACCTTCAGGATCAACTCCGCCCTGTCGTAGATCTCCTGCGGGTCGGCCACCATTCTGGCACCTTCCTTCATATAATCCTCATCGTGGTAGAGGGCACCGTCGCCGGCGTGGCACTCGACGAGTACCTCAAAACCGTCCTTGACAAACTTACCGACCGTTTCCGGCGTAGCAGCTACACGAGCCTCGTCGTGCATGATTTCTTTGGGAATACCAATAATCATATCGTTTCAGTGTTATTATGTAATTTCAATAAATGCGACGCCAAAGTTAAAAATTTTAAGCATTCGTTGTTCATTAACCTGAAATTTATTATCACTTTCCACGATAGTCTTACCGGGGATAATAGGTGAGGAGGGCCTGCTTTTCCGCATCGGTGAATTCCTGGATTTCCCCGTCCGAGAAGGCCTTGAACTCCTCGTTTTTTTCATCATCACAGGCCTAATTCAGCTGCTCAGTATAAGGATTCTCCGACGTCGAGGCCTTCCAGGGGCCGTCGGCGTCTTTCCCGTTGGGATTGCCGTACTTGACGAAGTTGGTCCAGTAATCCACCATCTTTTCACTCAGGGCATAATCGTGCTGAGTCATCGGACGCCAGCTGCGCCCGAGCGTGTGGAACGTGTACCAGAGCTCGGCGGAGTGGAAGGCTCCCGCGTCGTCTCCCGGGAGTTTGCGGTCGAAATAATACTGATAGGCGGGCTGGCTGCTCTGCTCGGAGCGCAGGGCGCAGAAGGCGTTGATGCTTTCGCGCTGGTCGCCCGTGTCGTCACCGTTGCTTCCGATCATATAGGGAATGTCCAGCAGCTCGCCGGCCCTGGCGGCTTCATCGAAGGTGAGCGTGACGATCCTTCCGTCCGGATGGGGACCGTTCATCCCGGTGCGGATGGCGGTGACGGCGTCCACCGGGGCCGCGCGCAACTTCTCCAGGGAGTCGAAGCCGGCGGCGTCCGCGGCCTGCTTGCCCCGGTCGTCATAGGTGCTGAAAGGGATGTCCGAGGAGCCGCCGCCGAGGAAGCCGCCCAGGCCGCCGCCGCTCTGGATGATGGCCTTGCTGACAAGGCCGCGGGTCAGCGGCGAAGCGACCAGCGTCTTCACGCTGGCGGCGCCGGCGCTTTGTCCCATAATGGTGATCTGCTGCGGATCGCCGCCGAACTGCGCGATGTTGTCGTGGATCCACTGGATGGCCGCCAGCTGGTCATAGGTACCCTGGTTGCCGGAACTGCCGTAGCCGTTCTCGGCGGTCAGCTCCGGATGGGAGAAGAAGCCGAGCACGCCCATCCGGTAATTGATGGTCACAAGGATCACCCCGCGCTCCGCCCAGGCCTCCCCGTCGAAGGCGACGTCATTGCCGCAGCCGTTGACATACGCGCCGCCGTGGATCCACATCGCCACGGGGAGCTTGGCCTTCGGGTGCCCGACCGCGCTGGCCGGGGCCCACACATTCAGGAACAGGCAATCCTCGCTCGTCGGGGGAAGCGGCTCGACCTGGAATTCCTTATAATAGAAGGATCCGGGGGCGCGGCCCGGCTGCACGGCGGGGGAGCCGAAGGTGTCGGCCACCTTCACCCCCTTCCAGGGAACGACCGGCCGGGGATTCGCCCAGCGCAGGTCGCCGACCGGCGGTGCAGCGTAAGGAACGCCCTTGAATATCATTACTTCCGGGTTGTCCGTCAGGACACCCTGGATTCTTCCGCCCGCCACGGAAACCGTGTCGGTGATTTTACCGGAGGAACAGGCGGCGGCTCCAATCAGCAGGCAGACAGCCTGGAGGAGATGAGCAATCTTTTTCATGGGTATGTTCAGTGAATGGATTTCATTTCAGGCATCGCCGTACGGTTTCCGCGATGTTTCGCTGCGCGACCTCTTTCTTCAGGGCTTCCTCCAGGGCGAGCCCCGGGGGATTGATGCATTCGACGCGGGCGAAGCCGGCTTCGAGGAGACGGTCGCGGTCGCTGACGCGGCCTGCGACGAGGCACACGGGTACGCCGCCCGCGTGCTCCAGGATGCCCGACGGGAGCTTGCCCATCAGCGTCTGGCGGTCTGCGGCGCCTTCGCCCGTAATCACGAGGTCCGCCCCTGCCACCAGGGAATCAAATTGAACGGTTTCGAGCAGCAGCGCGACCCCGGGCCGGCATTCGGCATCCAGGTATTCCAGGAAGGCATATCCCAGCCCGCCGGCGGCGCCGGCTCCCTTTTCCCCGGAACGGTCATATCCCAGGCGCCGCGCGGATTCCTCCGCGAAGCGGCGCGCCCGCGCATCCAGCTGCGCGACCATTTCCCCGCTCGCCCCTTTCTGCGGCCCATACACCTGTGCAGCACCATTCTCCCCGCAAAGGGGATTGTCCACATCGCACGCCAGGGTGAAACTCACCTCTTCCAATGATTCACGGAACTGCGGGCCGAAAGCATCTTCCAGCGCCTGCAGCATACCCGTACCGGCGTCGCTGGTAGCGCTGCCGCCAAGGCCCACGAGGATGCGCTCCGCGCCCCTGCGGACTGCGTCCGCCACCAGCTGGCCCGTGCCGTAGGTCGTCGCAACCAGCGGGTTGCGCTCCTCCGGCGCCAGCAGGGTCAGCCCGCTGGCCCGGGCCATCTCGATGATGGCGGTATGCCCATCCAGCAGATAATGTGCCTCGATGTCCCGCAGCAGCGGGTCCTTCACGGCGACGGGAATGAACGCGCCGCCGACGGCGCTGTGGAAGGCTTCCAAAAAGCCTTCCCCGCCGTCGCTGACGGTGATTTCCCGGATTTCCGCGTCGGGGTGGACGCTGCGCACGCCCGCCGCCGCGGCCTGGTTCGCCTCAGCGGAGCCGAGGCAGCCCTTGAATGAATCTATCGCGAGGACGACTCTCATTTCTCCAGCAGCCGGAGGCAGAGGAGCGTCAGGTCATCGTTCGGCGCTGCGCCGTCGCGGTACTTCTCGACCGCCTGCTGCAGCATATGGATCACATCCTCGGCGGAGAGTTTCTCGGCGCCTTCCATCAGCGCGAGCAGCTTCTCGTTGCCCAGGATCTCGTGGGCGGGATTCTCCGCCTCGTTGAGGCCGTCGGTATAGACCAGCAGCTGGTGGCCGCGGATGTTTTCGATGGTCTCGCCGTCGAACTTGTCGCAATCCCACATACCCAGCGGCAGGTTGGTGTACTTCAGGTCCATGAACTTGCCGTCGAGGAGCGGCGGGTTGTGGCCGCAGTTGCAGAAGTCGAAGCGGCCCGTCGTGAGGTCGATCTTGCCGATGAACATCGTCACGAACATTCCCTGGTCGTTGTCCTGGACCAGGAAGGTGTTGATCTGCTCGCCGATTTCGACGGGGGACTTGCCCTGCTGGGCGATGATGCGGAAGAGGTTTCGCGTGACGGCCATGAACAGGGAGGCGGGGACGCCCTTGCCGGAAACGTCGCCGACGCAGAAGTAGAGCTGCTCGTTCTGCTCGAAGAAGTCGTATAGGTCGCCGCCGACTTCCTTCGCCGGGGTCATCGACGCGTAGAGGTCGATGTCCGTGCGCTTCGGGAAGGCCGGGAAGATCCGCGGAACCATGCCCATCTGGATGTCGCTCGCGACCTTGAGTTCGCTCTCGAAGGCGGCCTTCTGGGCCGTGGTGGCCTTCAGCTCGTCGATGTAGCGGACCAGCGAATGCTGCATTTCCGTGAAGGAGTTGCTCAGCTGGCCGATTTCGTCGGTGCGCCCGTCGTCGGGGAGGTGGGATTCAAAGTCGCCGGAAGCGATGGTCTTGGCCTGGCCGGCGAGCTGTTGCAGCGGCGTCAGTTCGCGACCGATGATGCGCCGGATGGCCAGGAGCATCAGCAGGAGGCCGATGAGCACGATGGCCAGCACGGAGCGGCGCAGGCGGTTGTAGCCGCTGAAGATGTCGCTCTCGGGGCAGACGATGGCAACGCTCCAGCCCGTCGTGCCGAGGGGCTTGTAGAAGACGTAGCAGTCTTTGCCTTCCACCGTGAGCTGGCGCATCCCTTCCTCGCCGTTCTGCATCGCGTGGCCCAGGGCCGTGCGCTTCGGATCGGGGGTCTCGAGCGTCTCCGTGAAGATGGTCTGGTAGAAGAGTTTGGTCGAGTCGGGGTGGACGAAATAGGTGCCGCCCGCGCCGATCAGGATGCTGTAGGAATTTGGGTAGGGCTTGACGGCGGAGATGGTCTCCGCGAGCCAGTTCAGGGAAACATCGACCGAAATGGTACCGATATACCGGTCCGAATTATCCAGGATCGGCTTGCAGTAAGAGGCGATGATCTCGGAAGAATAGATTCCCTTGGGGTTGAAATCCGTGTAAGGCTCCGTCCAGCAGGGCTCGCCCAGCAGTTTGCACAGCTGGTACCAGTCCATATAGAAATACTCGTATTCGTCGTTGCCTTCCTGGATGGTCCGGATTTCTTCACCTTCGTTGTTGGAATAGGCGGAGAACCAGCGGCCCCGGTCGGGGAAATAGTAGGGCTCGAAGGAAATCGAGCAGCCGTTGAGGAAGGGGTTGTTCTGGAGGATGCGGGCCGAATAGACGAACATCGAATCAGGCGCGTTGAGGTGGCGGGGGATGAGCCAGGCGGTGTTGTCGGTAGCGACGATCACGCGGTCCAGGATGTCCGTCACGCGGAGAACCGTGCTCTCCAGGGTCTGGGTCGCGCGGGAGATAGCCTCCTGGCGCACCGTCTTACGCGACTGGGCGAAGAGGAAACCGAGGGCGGCCAGGAAGATGAGGGCGGTCAGCAGGACGATCCAGACGCTGAGCCGCGTCGCGAGCTTGCGCTTAAGATACTGGCGGATAAGTTGAATGCGGTCTTTCATAGCCTACTTCTCGGATATTTGTTCATACGTGACCGGCGCGAGGATCATACCGTTCTCCAGCATCAGGTCGCTCGCGAGCTTGACCATGTCGGGGCGCAGGCGGAACTCCTGCTTCCTGGACTCGCGGTCCATCTGGAGGCGCAGAACTTCCTCGAGCATCAGCCGCTGCATCGGGCGGTTGGTAATAACCTTGTTTTCACGCACATACTTCATTACAATGTCGAGCGTCTCCTCCGGATGCTCGGCCGCCCATTCCCAGCCGCGGCGGCTGGCTTCGGCGAATTTATGGGCTTCTTCCTTGTGTTTCTCGTAGTAGTCGCGACGCATATAGACCCCGTCCTCCTGGACGTTGTAGTCGTGGTCGCAGAAGCGGTAGACGCTCTCTTCGCCGAACTCCATTCCGCTGGCAATCAGCTGGTAGTATTCGTTGTAGGACATCGCCAGGGTGGCATCGACGGCGTCCTTGACGAAGAGGTTCACGGTCGAGGCGGAAGGGATCCATTCATAGTCGAGCTGCTCCTTGACGCTCAGGCAGAACGCCATCTGGCCGAAACCGGCGGACCAGGTCCCGATGCGCGCGCCTTTCTGGGAAAGCGGGTTCACGCCGCGGCGCGAGACGATGACGAGGCCGTTGTTCATCGAGGTCTGGAGAATGTTCACGAGCGGAATGTCGCTGCTGACAACCTCGATCGCCTGGCAGAGCTGGAGGGTCGTCGCCTGGCTTTCATTTTTATACATGCGGGTCAAAGCGGACTGGGAGGCGGTCGGGTGGATGATTTCCACGTCGAGGCCGGCTTCCTTATAGAAGCCCATTTCCAGGGCTACATAATAGCCGGCAAACTGTGCCTGCGGCGTCCATTGGGGAGTGAAGACGAACCGCTCCTGCGCCCCGGCAAAGGAGGCTGCGAAAAGCAGCAACAAGGCCGGCAGCAGGAGTTTATGGGTGAAAGTGCTCATTTTTGGATGAATATGGAAAAACAAAGATAGGAAATAAATATCTTTGTGAAAACCGAATAGAACACAACGATGAATTTCAAGAGATTTTTGGTGGTTTCCGGCCTGCTTCTCGTGCTGGCGTCCGGAGCCTACGCGCAGGATGACGACCGCAATGCCGTCTTCGTCGCTTCCATGAACAGTCTGACTTATACCCCGAAGCAGGAAAGCAGCAAGGTGGGCGCGGTCATCGGCGAAATCGCCGCCGCCGTCCTTTCCGGCACGTCCAGCCGGCAGCAGCCTGCGTATGAGTCGGCCGTCCGCGCGGCCATTGTTCGCGGCATGTCCGACTCTTTCCGCCTCCGCGCGGTGGACGGCCCGCTGACCGAAGAAGAAAAGAATTCACCGTATGCCTTTTACGTAGATGCGACGGTCTCCAACATCTCGTCTTCGACCAAGACCGAGACCCAGACCTACGAGGAAAAAGGCGAGAAGAAAACCCGCACGCGGACTTACTACCGTGGCGAAATCGGCGTAACCCTGCTGGTCAAGAACGCTGCCGACGATGCTGTCGTCGGAAGCCCCGCATTCAATATCTCCGCTTATGATTCCTCCTGGTTCGAAACCGTGGAAGGCGCGATGAACTCCGCGCTGAAGACCCTTTCCCGCGACGTCTGCCGCTACTTCGATGCGATGCTCCCGCTGACCGGCGCCCTCCTCGAACTGAACGGCAAGGAAGCCTACATCGATCTGGGCTTCTCCCACGGCATCGGCAAAGGCCAGGTCCTGGATGTCTTCTCCATCCGGGAGATTGCCGGCAAGACGGCCCGCAAGCAGATTGCAAAGCTGAAGGTTAAGTCGGTGGAAGGCGATGAAATCAGCCTCTGCAAGGTTTCCGCCGGCGCGAAAGACCTCCAGGCGGCGGTGGCCGCGGGCGCCGAAATCGTCATCGTAACCAAGTAAGACGGGATGCGCAGGATCGCTTGCTTTCTGTTCCTCGCAGCCGGACTGCTGTCCGCCTGCGGGCCGAAATATGCATTCAACCTGGACGAGCACCTCGGGATTTGCGGGGTCGGCTGGGCCGGGCAGGCAAAGGCCGTCGGCCTCGACTACCTGGAGGCCGCCGTCTCGTCGTTCCTGATTCCGGAAGCCAGTGAGGAGGACTTCGCCGCAAACCGCTCCCAGGCCCTCGCAAGCGAGCCGCCGATCCGCACGGCGAACGGCTTCTTCCCCTCCGACATCATCCTGGTCGGCCCGAATGCCGACCCGGACCGCGCGGTCCGCTACGCCGAAACCGCCATCCGTCGCGCCTCGGAAATCGGCATCGAAATCCTCGTCCTGGGCAGCAGCCGCTCGCGCTCGATCCCGGAGGGATTCGACCGCGCCGCCGCGGAAGCCCAGTTCGTGGACTTCCTGAAACGCATCGCCCCTGCGGCGGAGCAATATGGCGTCATCGTGGCGCTGGAGCCCCTCCAGGCCTCGGAGACCAACTTCATCAACACGGTCCGGGAAGGTGCGGAAATCGCCCGCCGGACCGGCAGCAAAAACATCTGCGTCATCGCCGACCTCTTCCATATGATGCGTATGCAGGAATCCCCGGAGGACATCGTGGAAGCCCGCGACAAGCTGGTCCACTGCCACGTCGCCGAGCTCGCGAACCGCACGGCGCCGGGCGTGGACGGCGACGACTTTACCCCGTATCTCCGGGCCCTGAAGGAGATTCATTATACGGGCCGGATGTCTTTCGAATGCTCCTGGCAGGACATCGACGCCCAACTTCCCGTTGCCTTCGAAACGATGAAAAAACAAATCCAAGCCATCAAATAACACCGAAACTATGCAAACCAGAAGGGAATTTCTCAAAACGAGCCTGATCGGCACGGGTGGCCTCGTGCTCGGCGGGCTGGCGCTCGACGCCAAGGTCCGCGCGGCCGCGCCAAAAGCCAACGACAAGGTCCGCGTCGGCGTCGTCGGCTTCTCCGACCGCTTCCGCAGCTCCCTCCTTCCGACTTTTATGGCCAACGCCGCCGAACTCAACTTCGAAATCGTCGCCGTCTCCGACATCTGGAAACGCCGCCGCGAAGAAGCCGTGAAGTTGTTCAAGGAGAAGTACAACCTCGACGTGAAGCCTTTCCGCAACAACGAGGAGCTCTACGAATCGAAGATGTGCGACGCCGTGATCATCTCGACCGCGGACTTCCAGCACGCGACGCACCTCGTCGAGGCGGTCCAGGCCGGCCTGGACGCCTACTGCGAGAAGCCCTTCGCCGAGACGATGGAAGACGCGCGCCGCGCGCTCCGCATCGCCTCGAACTCCGGCCGCATCATCCAGATCGGCTCCCAGCGCCGTTCGGCCCCGAACTACCAGGCCGCCAACGAATTCATCAACTCCGGCAAGTTCGGCCAGATCACGATGGTCGAGATGAGCTGGAACGTGAACCAGCCCGGCCGCTGGCGCCGTCCCGCGCTCGTCGCCGAGTGCCGCGAAGCCGACACCGACTGGAAGCGCTTCCTCATCAACCGCCCCTATGAGCCCTGGGATCCGCGCAAATACTTGGAGTACAGGCTCTTCTGGCCCTATTCCTCCGGCATCCCCGGCCAGTGGATGTCCCACCAGATCGACACGGTCCACTGGTTCACCGGCCTCAGCCATCCCCGCAGCGTCGCGGCGAACGGCGGCATCTACCTCTGGAAGGACGGCCGCCGCAACTACGATACCCTCACGGCGGTGATGGACTACGGCCCGGAGGGCACATCCGACGGCTTCCAGGTCCTCTACACCTCCCGCTTCACCAACTCCGCGGGCGGCGTGAAGGAACTCTACTTCTCCAACGGCGGCACCCTGAACCTCGACACGAACGAGGTCACCTCCGCCGGCGGCCTCCAGGCCGGTGACGCCCGCGATATGGGGATGCAGCCCAACCTGCTGGACAGCTTCAAGCTTCCGGACGTCCAGGTTGCGACCGGCGCCGACACGGGCGGCGACATTATGACCTACCTCCATATGCGCAACTGGATGGAGTGCGTCCGCAGCCGCAAGGAGCCCAACGCCCCGGTGCTCGCAGGCTACAACCATTCCATCGCCACGATGATGACCAACGCGGCGGTGCGTTCCGGCGAAAAGGTCACCTTCGACGAGGCCCGTCAGGAAATCCTCGCCGGCGGCAAGCCGTTCGAACCTTTCAAGTACATTTAGATTGTTCCCGCCTCCCGGGCTTTCAGGACAAGCTCGGCGGTGTTGGCGACATCGAACTTCACCAGGAGCTTCTTGCGGTACCACTTGACCGTCTCGGGGCTCAGGTGGAGTGCGTCCGCAATCTGCGGCGTCGTATATCCCTTCGACAGCAGGTCCAGGATTTCTTTCTCCCGGTCCGACAGCGCGGGGGCGTGCGCGGAAAGGGCTACCATCGCTTCCGGCTCTGCCGATGCGGCCGCCTTGTGCACCTTGCGGCGGCGAAGCAGGAAGCCTGCCGCTACCAACGCAAGGCCTGCCAGGATGCCCGCCAGGGTGCCCAGCCGCTTTTGCCGGAGGGAGAGCATCCGTTTGATGTTTTCCAGGTTTTCGGCCCGGAAACCGGCCTCCTCCTTGGCGTGGGAGGCGTAGTAGGCGTCGGCTTTGCGGAGGTAGTACAGCGCTTTGCGGGTGCGGCTCTGCTCCGTGTACAGCCGACCCAGGCCCTTCCAGGCATCCACAATCATAAGGGTGTCGCCGGAGGCTTCGGCAAAGGAGAGAGACTTGTCGTATTCGACCTTGGCGCGGTGGAAATCTTCCTCGTCCAGCCAGGTTTCGCCCATGTTGTAGTGGAGGATGGAGTTGCTTTCGTTCCAGCCGTATTTCTCGAAGATTTCCCCGGCCTTTTCATAATATTCCATGGCCTGCGGGATGTCCCCCATCATATTGTAGAGGTTTCCGATGGCTCCGTAAAGGGCCGAGCGCTGGTCGTCGATATCGCGGTCGTCATATCCGTTGGGGCTGGTGGGGGAAACGGCCCCTTCCGCCATCCGGTCTATGCTGGAAAGGGAACTGTTAAAGTAAACGAGAGCGCTGTCGTACTGTTCATGGGAATAGAAATATTGGCCGATATATCGGGTGGCGTCGGCGTTGGCGGCCTCCCATCCTCGGGGGCGGCTTATCTGAAGCGCCTTGCGGGCATAGAACAGGAACTTTTCCTGGTTGAGTTGCTGGTATCCCAACATCAGGTCGCGGTACGCGCGGTTCAGCTCGACGAGCTCCTGGTCCGACGCCCGGTCCACGGCGTCCGGCGTCCAGCGCGCCACGACCCTTTCCAACGAATCCAGGTTGTGGCCGCGGTGGTCGTTGTAGGCGGAGGCGGGCAGGGCCGGCAGGGCTGCGGCGAGCAGCAGGCAGAAACGGAAAGCGGATTTTCTGGTCATGGAACAAAGGTAGGCAAAAAAAATTGCCTTGATTCACCCCTTAAGGGGGGAGTATACACCCCTAAAGGGTGGTGTTTAAGAGAGGAGAATACACGAAATTTGAAACATGAATCCGTCCCTGACCAAACGGGAGATGACCATCCTGCAGGAAGTCGCGCTCGGACGCACCACGCCCCAGATCGCGGCCGACCTTGGCCTGAGCCCCGAAACCGTGAAGTGGTACCGCAAGCAGATGCTCGCGAAACTCTCGGCGTCGACCTCCGCGGAAATGATCCGCAAGGCGGTCGAATTCCAACTTTTGCAATAATACAATAACACAAAACTGATATGACAATGAAAAGACTGATGATCGTTCTCTCTGTGCTGCTGCTCGCGACCAGCGCGGCCAGCGCCCAGAGCATCCTGCGCAACCTCGGCGAGCGCGCCAAGAAGGCCGTGGAAGAGAAGGTCGGAGAGAAAGTGGAACAGGCCGTCGGCAACGCCGTGGAGAAGGTGACTACGAGGAAAGACAAAAATGGTAAGGAAAAGGCGGAGGAGGCTGAGGAGGCCGTGAGCGCCGCGAAGGCCGGCGCGGAGACCTGGACCTGCGAGGAGTGCGGCAAGACCGGCAACACCGGTGACACGTGCGACGACTGCGGCGCCCCGAAGCCGGGCACCCACGCCCACGAGGCCGCTCCCGCCGCCGCGCCCGCGGCAGCCCCGAAAAAGGCTGAAATGGGCTACGCCAAGAGCGACTTTGTTCCCGGAGATGAGATCTTCTTTGATGATCCCGTCGAAGGCGAAAAGGTCGGGGAGTTCCCTTCCCATTGGGATTTCATCTCCGGCGAAGAATGTGAGATTATGACGCTTGATGGCGTCCAGGTTATCAAGCTGTCTGGCTGGTGCTCAGAGATTACGCCCCTTATGAAGGAAGCAGATTATCTGCCGGAAGAATTTACCATCGAATTCGATGTATGGTCTAACCTCGACTGGGGCTCCAGCAACAACGATCACCTGGATTTCATCCTGTTCAGCGAAGAAAACAATCCTTGCGTGAGGGTCGGCTTCAACCCGGCCGGTCTGGGACCTGAAGAAGAAGGAATCGATCCTCATGCTGATCTGTTATACGACTTCGTATCTCCGTCCGGGGATCGACGCGAAGGCTCTACGCCGGGCAGCACCGTCGAAAAGTATTTCCAGCCCGGCACCTGGACCAAGATTCAGGTGTCCTTCAACAAGCGCGCCTTCAAGTACTATATCAACGGCAATCGCGTAGTCAATCTTCCCAACGTTGCAAAGCCCACCCGTTTCAAACTATCTTCTGTCTCCAATAACGACGAGAAAGACCGTTTCTATCTCAAGAATTTCCGCATGGCCAAGGGCGCCGTTCCGCTGTATGACCGCCTGGCCAGCGAGGGCAAGATCATCACGTATGCGATCACCTTCGAAACCGGCAAGGCCGATATCAAGCCCGAATCCATGGTCGAGATCAACCGCATCGCGACGCTGATGAAGGAGAATCCGGCCCTCAGCTTCGAGGTGCAGGGCCACTGCGATGCGACCGGCTCCGACAAGGTCAATGATCCGCTGAGCCAGAAGCGGGCCGAGGCCATCGTGGCCGCGCTGGTCGAGGAAGGCATCGCCGGCGCCCGCCTCTCCGCCGTCGGCAAGGGCTCCCACGAGCCCATCGCCTCCAACAGCACCGACGAAGGCCGCGCCAAAAACCGCCGTGTTGAATTTGTCAAAAAATAGAATATGAAAAGAATAATAATACTTTTTGCAGCGCTGACGCTGGCCGCATCGGTCCCGGCGCAGGCGCAGGGCTTGCTGAACAAGCTGAAAGAAAAGGCCGAACAGGCCGTGAACAACGTGGGTGACAAACTTGGCGAGGCCGTCGGCGGCATCCTCCCGGAAGGGCTGAAGGATGCGGCGAATGCGTCCGGCGGCGACGGCAGCGGCTTCGGCGTCGTCAGCGGCGAGCAGGCGCTCCCGCCGAAGCGCTCCAGCACCTTCGGCTGGGATGGCCCCGTGACTCCGTCTTCCGCCAGCTTCCCGGTACCGCTGATGAATGAGTTCCCGCCCGTGCCTTCGGCCGCGGACCTCGTGAATCCGGTCGAGGAGAAACAGATCGCCTATTACAAAGCCATCAAGGCGGTGACCATCCGCGCGGAAGAATTGAACATGAACCAGACCTGCGAGGATGAGGAGACGCTGATGTGGCGCAAGAAGAGCAACCAGATCCTGAAAGATTCCTTCGGGCTGACGGACGCCGAAATCGCGATGCTGGAGCGGGACGACCTGTCCGAGGCCGAGCAGAAACGCCTGGAGGAGAAGATTGCGAAGGCGATGCTGGGCGACCTGGATGTGGCCGAACTGGAGAAGCAGGCGGCGCAGTATGAGGGGATGAGCGAGGACCAGCTTGTGAATCAGATGATGGACAAATCGCTCCAGGCGACCTTCGCCGTGTATGACCGCAACGCTTCCGATATCCGGAAGTATATGGGCGTCTCGGTGGATGAGATGAAGGCCGCATCCCGCGCGCAGGCGGCTTCCCGCTCGGACAAGGAATGCCCTGAGATGGCGGCCCTCCAGAGCAAGGTGAAGGCCTTCCAGAAGGAGCAGGCCGCGAAGGATCCTTCCTTCAAGAAGAACGCCGACGCTTTCGAGAAGAAGATGCAGCAGGAGACCATGCAGGCGGCGATGAGCAGCAGCGGCCTGGGCAACCTGGGCGGCATCATGGGCCAGGTCAGCGAGATGCAGAAGAAGGTGTCCCCGATCATCGAGATGGAGCAGAAGATGGCTGCGTACCTCGCCGAGGTGCAGAAATACGTTTTGATTCCTGACGCGGATGTCGATGCGAAATTCGCCGCCTCCGAGCGCAAGAAGCTCGAGGACCTGAAGGCGAAGATCTACGCGACGGAAGACGCTTCCGTCTACAATCCGCTGTACCTGCAGGCGCTCGAGTCGATCAAGAGCTACCGCGAACGGGCGGCGAAGGTCTGGGTGGCTGATGTCCAGAAGCGCTACAATGCGTTGAAGGACAATATGGCCGCGCTGATCAAGCTCAACCGCCAGGCGGTGGCCGACGAGCTGATTCCGGAGTGCGCGCTGTACCGCATGCCGCTGAACGTGGTGATCAGCGGCGGCGACATCCTCGCCGAGGCTTACAGCGAGTTCCCGGCCGACTATCCGCCGATGTACAAGGAGGAAGTCGTGCGCGAGGCGTCGCTGTCGAAAGTCCCCGGCGAAAGGCCGATGGGCTGGTTCCCGGAGTTCGCGGTCTTAAGCCCCGCGCAGTTTGACGAGATCGTCGCCGGCAAGTTCATCTTCGCGTCCAACGCGGACGGCGACGTGTTCCAGTTCTCGGGCGGCAACTGGACGAAGCTCTCCAAGGAGCGTGTCCGGGAACTCAACGAGATGAAGAAGACGTCGACCCCGGCCGGCCAGCGCTGGACTTCGCAGGACGGCAAGCGTGAGGTGGTCTACAACGCCGAGATGGGCAACATCACCCTCCCCGAGGGCGACATCGTATTCCCGGACGCCTGGAAGGCGACCGGCAACGCGATCCAGTGGGCCATCCTGAAGACCGTCGAAGATTCGGACAAAGTCCAGGTCATCCTGTGTACCTACAAGCTTTAATATCAACCATACTTATGCTGACAGCGCCCTCCACGGGGGGCGCTGCCTGGTATGAGACCTGGCGCTCCTTCGACGTCGACCCGCTGATTGCGGAGGCGGTCGTCTGGCCGGAGCTGGAGCGCTACGCACGCCTGCAGGACCTGGCCGAAACGGCCGCGGTCTACGGGACCTACATCACGACCGGCGGCGGCCCCGACTACTCGATCGGCCGCTTCCAGATGAAGCCGTCCTTCATCGAGGCGCTGGAGAAGGCCTGGATGCGGAGCGGCCTCGCGCGTCCCTATGAGCTGTGGTTCGACACGGCGGACAACGCCACCGCCCGCCGCATCCGCATCTCCCGTCTCCAGAAGGAGGAGTGGCAGGTCATCTACCTCGGCGTGTTCCTGCGGCTGCTGTACAGCGCCTACGGCTCCTATGACAAGAATGGGGTGCGCACGCAGGACGGCCTCGAGACCCTGCCCGTCGAGGAGCAGGTCCGCCTCGCCGCGACCGCGTACAACCGCGGCTGCGTCTGGCCCGCCGCCGGCTACGGCGACCTCGACCGCCTTCGCGCCCACGCCGCCGAGAAGCACTTCCACTACGCCCTCGTGCCCACGAAGCGCACCCGCCGCTACTGCTACGCGACCCTCGCCTGGAAGCACTATAAAAAACTCGCCCGCTGACCCCACCGCCTACTGGTCCCATCGCTGTGAGGAGCGTTGACAGGCGCCATTCATTCCAAATATAGCACATTTCTTACCAAATCGGGGGGGGTGGCTCTCCCCGGAAGGGTGGTGTTTCGCAATTCGCAAACCGCGAAATTTGTTCGCTTTTCGCGAAATAAACTAACACACGAATAATATGGAAAAGAAAAGAGAACGCTACCTTGTGCCTGAAGCCGAAGAGATCGTCCTTCAGACAAGAGCCGGAATCCTGTCCGGCAGTGACAACATGCTGAGGAAACTGAATGATTATGATCAGGAAGGGGGAGATACAGAAGGATTCGAATGGTAGAATGTGGAACAGATTAATTGAGAAAAAGATGAAAGCAAGAATGATATTCGGCATCGCGGCGCTCGTCCTTCTGGCGGCGGCCTGCAACCAAAAAGAAGAATTCATCCCGGAAGAAACGATGCAGGGCATACCCTTCACGGCAACAGTCAAGGCGGGGGATATTTCCAGCAAAGCGCTGACTGACAATACGACAAGCCTTCAGTTCGCTTGGGCGGCTGATGAGACGCTGGCTTTGGTTTACGAAGTCGGCGGCACCCCTTATAACACCACGGCCACGGTAGCAAGCGTGGATGGCAGCGGCAACGCGACCATCACTGCGACGCTTCAGAGCGGTGTTACCAACAACACCCCCGTCACTTTAATCTACCCCGCCTCCGCGGCAGACGGGACGACAGGCAACATCCTCGCCAGCGCCATCACCACCCAGGACGGTTCCCTCAGCCTGGCCCGCGACATCCGCAAGGGCAGCGGCACCATCAAGGTTGACGGAACTGCCACCCTTGCCGGCGGCGCCACCCTCACGGCCCAGTATGCGCTGTGCAAGTTTACCGTCAAGGATGTGGATGGTACCAACAACCTGTCTGTCAGCAGCTTCGTCGTCAAGGACGCCTCTGACAACGTGATTGCCACCGTTACTCCATCCCCCGCAGCAAGCACGATTTACGTGACCCTCCCGGCCTCCTCTGAACTCCTGTGGTTCGAGGCCGTTGCTTCTGACAAGCCCTATGTGGCCAAAGGCACCGCCTCCCTCTCCGCCGGTTACTTCTACACTCCGACCGTGAAAATGGCCACCATTTTCAACATCATCGGCGCCAACGGCAAGTTCTACAAGGACAAAGCCGCCGCTGTCGCTGCCAGTACTACCGCCGCCGCCATTATCGCGTATGTCGGTGACGATACCGCGGAGAACGGCTACAAACATGGTTTGGCAATCTCGATGAAAAACGCCAATAGTGGCACCTCGACAAGGTGGAAAACCACCAACGATCCTGCGTCGAATTACAACGGGGACGGTCACCAGTTTACTGATTATGCTGCAGCCATTGCGGCCAAAGAGTCAGGATTGGCGCTTTCCACAATTTCCGGGAGGGATAATGTCGATGATTATCCGGCTTTCTACCATGCGCTTCACAATACCATATCCGTAGAAGAAGGGATGACCGCCAGCAAGCCCTCTTCCGGAACGACGGACTGGTTCCTGCCTTCAGTTTTTCAGTGGAATCAGATTATGATAGGTCTGACTGGAATCACTACTGGACTGACGACTACGTTAACAGCAGGTTATGGTGCTAACAATCTGTTAACCAACCTGGCTGCTACCGGATTCGATAATTGCAGATTAGCGCCAATAACCGGCACCAACGTATTGCATACAAGCACTGAATATGACGAGACCTATAAGTGGAACTACCAAACTGACGCTACAACTGGTAAGGGTGGATTATCCTATTCTCAAAAAGTTTATTCTGCTTATGTCCGTGCTGCTTTGGCTTTTTAAGGTACTGCAAAACAGATAATCTTCAGGGCTGCCCTTCGCGGGTGGCCCTGTTTGTTTTACGCCACCCTCGCCCGCTGACCCTCATTTTGCCGGGGGCGCTAGGGGAGCTGGCGGTAGACGAGTTCGCCGGTGGAGAGGGCGGTGTCGATGAGGAAGCCGGCCTCGAAGCGGAGGGCGCGCTCGCTGCCGTCCTCGAGCCGGAGGGTGAGGGTGCCGCGGCTGAAGCGCCAGGTCCCGCGGGAGACTTCCTCAGCACCGCTGGAGGGGATGAGGTCGACGGTACCGTCCTCTTTCATGTAGGTGGCCGGATGGGCCGGGATCACCCATTTGTAGGTCAGGATGCAGTCCTTGGCCGAGGTGAATTCCAGGGTGTAGTTTTCGGTCATCGTGCCGACATCGAGGATGAGCATCTTGTGCTCGCACATCCACCGGGTGTTTTTGAACGCAGGTTTTTTGGCTTGCATGCTGATACAGGGAAGGATTAAGAATAAGGCGACGGCCCAGAAGGCGGCAAAACGAATCTTGGAACGTTTCATCTCTCACGCGTTTCTGTAAAGATACGCATTATTTCCGTAATGCGCGGATGAGGTAGAGGAGCGGGAAGATTTCGAGACGGCCGATGAGCATTTCGAGCATCCCGGTGTACTTGAGGACGGTCGGGATGGCGGCGTAGTTGGCCATCGAGCCGACGTCGCCGAAGCCTGGGCCGACGTTGCCGATGCAGGCGATGGAGGCGGTGAAGCCGGTGACGAAGTCCATACCGAAGGCGATGTTGACGGCGGCGGCGATGACCACGATGACGAGGTAGCAGAAGATGTAGCCGAAGGCGTCGTAGACCTGCTCGATGCTGCAGGTGGAGCCGTCCACGCGGATGGGCTGGATGGTATCGGGGTTGATGGCGACGCCGACGCGGTTGTAGACGCCTTTCGCGGCGAGGAGGGCGCGGTCAAGCTTGATGCCGCCGGAGGTCGAGCCGGAGCAGCCGCAGATCAATGAGCATACGAGGAGGATGGCCATGGACAGCGGTGGCCAGAGGGTCGTGTCCTGGGTGGCGAATCCCGTCGTAGTGGAGATGGAGGCTACCTGGAAGGAGGCGTCGCGCAGGGCCTGGGGGACGGAATGGTAGCCGCCGCGGAAGAGCAGGTCCGCCGTGACGACGCAGGTGGCGCCGGCGACGAGGAGCAGGAAGACGCGGATGGGTTCGGAGTTGAAGAGAGTCTTCTGGCTGCCGCGGACGAAGGTCAGGAAGATGACGCCGAAGTGGATGCCGGAGGCGAGCATGGCAAAGGTGAGGACGACCTCGGCTGCGGGGTTGTTGTAGAAGGCGATGCTCGTGTTGCGGATACAGAAGCCGCAGGTGCTGCAGGCGGACATCGCGTTGGTGGCGGAGTCGAACCAGCCCATGCCGGTCAGCTTGAGGGAGACGAAGGTCAGGAGGGTGAGGGCGATGTAGGTGACCAGCAGGCGGTTGGCGAAGAAGGTGCTCTTCTCGCCTTCGAAGGGTTTGCGCGCTACGCTGGAGATCTCCGCTCCGGAGAGGGTCGACTTGTCGTTCCTGCCGCGCATGATGAAGGAGAAAAGGGTCACGATTCCGACGCCGCCGACCCAGGCGGTGGAGATGCGCCAGAACTGGAGGCCGCGGGGCAGGCCCTCGATATCGTTGAGGATGGAGGCGCCGGTCGTGGTGAAACCGGAGACGCTCTCGAACAGCGCGTTGACGAAGGTGAACTCGCGCCCGTACATCAGGAACGGCAGCATTCCGAAGAGGCAGGCGAAGAACCAGGAACCCACGACGATGCAGTTGCCTTCCTTGAAATTCAGGCGGTGGCGGCCCTTGCGCACGAAGACCAGCGGGAAGAAGCCGACGAGGCCGGTGAAGAAGGTCGAATACAGGAGGGGATGCAGGCTTTCGTCGCCTGGTGTGAAACCGGCGATGATGCAAGAGACGGCCATCAACGCTGCGACAAGAAGCAGCGAGACACCGATGTACCACAATATGATCCGCGTGTTCATCTTTCAATGGCAGAAAACGGTGGCAAAGTTATTTCGCGGAGGTCCATTTATCAATACAATTATTTTTATCTTTGCATTGATAAAATCAATTAAGCGAACGGATGGTCCTGCAACAACTCAGGTACATCGTCGCCATCGACGAGTACCGGCATTTCGGAAAAGCGGCGGAAGCCTGTGGGCTGACGCAGTCCACTTTAAGCCTGATGGTCAAGAAGTTGGAAGAGGAGCTGGATGTGTTGATCTTCAATCGTGACGCGCATCCGGTCGCCCCGACAGAGATCGGGGAGAAGATCATCGCGCAGGCCCGGGTGGTACTCTACAATGCGGACCAGATTTCGGAAATGGCCCTCAGCGAAAAGGCCGTCCTGTCCGGACCCCTGCGCATTGCGTTGATTTCCACAGTCGCGCCTGTCCTGGTCCCCGGCCTCTTCAAATACATCGGAACCCACCATCCCGCCATCTCCCTCCAGACGGAGGAAATGCTTACCCAGACCATCAAGGACAAACTCCGCAAGGCCGAAGTCGACATCGGTATCCTGGCTTCTCCGGTCGGCGATCCCGACCTCCTGGAAATCCCGCTCTACACCGAGCGCTTCTTCGCCTACGTCTCGGAAAACGACCCGGCTTTCGCTTCTGAAACCATCTCAGCGTCGAGTCTTTACCGCCGGCCTCTCTGGATCATCAAGGACGGCCTGAGGCTCTTCGACACCACCCAGGTCGCTCCGGGCGAACGCATCTCCTACGAAAAATACTTCGAAGGCGGCCGCGTCGGCATCCTCATCCAGATTGTCAACGAAAACGGCGGCATGACCATCATTCCGGAAACGCACATCAACCTTATCCTTTATAGCCACCAGAAGGGCATCCGTCCCATCGTGTCCCCGGAACCGAAGCGCACCATCGTCCTCGCTGTCCGCCGCGACTTCATCCACGAAGCCCTCCTCAACGTCGTCGTCCGCGCCGTCAAGTCCATCATCCCCGGCGTCCTCCTCGAAGGCAACATCCGCCAGGGGGACGTGCGGCTGTAGGGAGCATAGATTGTCGAAAACGGGGAAGGGTGTTTGAAATACGGGGCGGTTTCGCTAACTTCATAGGACCAAAGCAATAAGCTCATGAATAAACGTGTATTCTACTGCCTCGCGGGCCTGATTGTGGCAGCATCGGCCGCGTTTGCCCAAGTTCCCGTCGTCGAGCTGAACGACCCCCACCCGTCCGATCCGGCGGTCTGGATCAACGTAACCGCCACTACTTTCGGTTGGGGAAATACTGATACCAAATACAAGAAGGATCTGCCCCCGGCGCTGGCCAAGACCGTTTCCGTTTATGGTTGGAAAGGGGAGCGCGTCCACGCCCAGGCTGTCCTGGTCGCCCCGCAGGGCGCGAAGGAATTCAAGCTTTCCGCGAGCGACCTCAAGGCCGGGAAGAACGTGATACCCGCGACGGCGATTGACCGGTATTTCGAGACGTATGTCATGGGAGAAGTCGAGTTCCAGGGCGATACGGTCCTCTGCCCCGACCGCCTGGTGAAACTCACTGCGATGGAGGTTCCCGCCAAGACGGTGCGGCCGGTGTGGCTGACCATCCACATCCCGCAGGATGCCGCCGCCGGCAAGTACAAAGGCACCCTCACCGCCAGCGTGGACGGCAGGGATATGACCATTCCCTACACCGTCGAAGTCGGCACTCGCGTCCTCCCTGCGCCGAAGCAATGGAAATTCCACCTCGACCTCTGGCACAATCCCTACGCCGTGGCGCGCTATTTCGACGTGCCTCTCTGGAGCCAGGAGCATTTTGCCATCATGCGGCCCATCATGGAGTACCTTGCCGCCATGGGCCAGAAAGTCATCACCACCAGCATCTTCCAGCATCCCTGGAACAGCCAGACGGAGGATCCGTTCGAGAGCATGATTGGCAAGTTCAAGGACATCGACGGCACGTGGAGCTATGATTATACTGTCTTCGACCAGTGGGTCGAGTTCATGATGCGCTGCGGCGTCACGGAGCAGATTGACTGCTACACCGTCCTGCCCTGGCACCTGACCTTCGAGTATTTCGATGCCGCCATCAACTGCTCCCGCTCCGTGCGCATGGAGCCCGGTTCCAAGGAGTATGAGGATTACCTCCTCCCGTTCCTGACGGATTTCGCCGCGCACCTGAAGCTGAAGGGCTGGTTCTCCCGCACCTGCATCGCGATGGACGAGCGTCCGAAAGCGCAGCTGGAGCATGCCTACAACATCATCCACAAGGCGGACCCGAACTTCAAGATTGAAGGCGCCGTGAATTACTTCGGCCCCGAGGTCGCCGAGCGCATGTACGACATCAGCTTTTCCTACCGTCAGCCGCCGCTGACCCCGGAACAGCTCGCCAGCCACCACGCCAAGGGCAACCTTGTCACCTTCTACACCTGCTGCAACCCGCCGCGCCCGAACACCTTCATCGACTCCAACCCTGCGGAATCGGTGCTCCTCGGCTGGAACGCCGCCGCGCTGGGCTATGACGGCTACCTGCGCTGGGCCTACAACAGCTGGGTCAAGAATCCCAACACGGACGCCCGCTTCCGCACCTGGCGCGCCGGCGACTGCTACCTCATCTATCCCGACGGTCCGAGTATCCGTTCGGAGCGCCTGATCGAGGGCATCCAGGAGTATGAGAAGATCCGCATCCTCCGCGCCGGCCTCGACGCGAAGAAAGCCGCGCGTCTCGACGCCCAGCTTGCCAAGTTCAGGCAGATCGACTGGGATACCGTCACCGATGCGGAGATCACCCGCCTCGTGAACGACTCCAAAGTCCTCCTCCGCTCGCTGGAGTAGCTATTTGCAGAGCATTATATCCATGATCATCCGGTCGGCTGTTTTCATGCCGGCGGAGCCGATGGCGCCGATGTTCCGGATGGTCTTTTCGACGTCGTCGTCAATGATGCCGTCCGTCGAAGGGATGCATGTCCCGCGGAGGGCGAGGACGGCGGACTGCACGGCGCAGGAGACGCCGGCCGCGACTTTCATCGCGCAGCCGACCTTGGCGCCGTCGCAAACCATGCCGGTGATGCTGCCCGCCATGTTCTGGATGGCCGCGCAGACCTGCTCAAAGCTGCCGCCCTGCAGGTAAACGACCCCGCAGGCGGAGCCGGTCGAGGCGACGACGCAGCCGCAGAGCGCGGAAAGCTTTCCGAGGTAGTGCTTGATGTGGATAGCAACCAGGTTGCTGAGAATCAGTGCACGGGCGAGGGGCTCGTCCGCGATGCCGTATTTCATCGCGTAGGCGATGACCGGCATGCTGACGGTGATGCCCTGGTTGCCGCTGCCGCTGTTCGACATGGCCGGCAGGACGCTGCCCGCCATGCGGGCGTCCGACGCCGCGGCGGTCATCCCCATGGCGAAACTCATATAATCGTCCCCGAAGATTTCCTGCTGGTTCTCCCGGATGGCCTTTCCGACTTTCATCCCGTAGTCGCCCTCGAGGCCTTCCCAGGCCAGCGCCAGGTTCAGCGTCCGGTCTTCCAGGATGAAAGCGATGTCCTCGTACGGCGCCGAGACTGCGAAGTCGTAGATATCCCGGACCGTAAGCCCGTCGTCCTCGCCGCTGACGCGCTCGGACGCCGCCGCCCCGGACTCCGAACTCATCAGGATCCGGTCGGCAAAACTGGTCTCCACGATGCGGTCGTGGTCGTCTTCGATGATGGCGTATGCGTGCGGGTCGACCTCCGCGCTGGCCGCAATCCGGCCGTCCACGGTCACGGTCGCCTTGACATAGAGCAGGTGCTCCGTATCCGCGACGGAAATGCGGACGGCGCCCGCTTCGACGAGCGCCC
>LUZF01000043.1 GCA_001602865.1 Bacteroidales bacterium Bact_14 | reverse complement strand
ACCTGTTTTCGAGGCAGGCTCCTTCAACCACTCGGACAACTCACCGGGTTGGGGATGGCAAAGATACACATATTTTTATATATTTGTGCATATGCGTTGTCACAAAGTTTTCAGGCTGATGGCCTTGGCGCTGGTCGTAGCGGCCGCCCTCCCCATTGCAGACGTGTCTGCGGCTACACGGAAGAAGTCCAAATCAAAGATTTACAAAGAAGGCTGGATCGACTTCAACAAGAACGGCATCAAGGACGTCTATGAAGACCCCGCGGCGCCGCTGGAGTCACGCGTGCAGAACCTGCTGAGCCAGATGACCCTGGAGGAGAAGACCTGCCAGCTGGTGACGCTGTACGGCTACGGGCGGGTGCTGGCGGATTCGCTTCCGACGGCCGCCTGGAAGGAGCGGGTCTGGAAGGACGGCGTCGCCAACATCGACGAGATGCTCAACGGCGTAGGCCGGGGCTACCGCACGGCGTATAACCTGATTTACCCGTTCAGCAACCACGTCGAGGCGCTCCACGAGGTCCAGCGTTTCTTCGTTGAAGAGACGCGCCTCGGCATCCCCGTCGAATTCAGCAACGAGGGCATCCACGGCCTCAACCATACCAAGGCGACTCCCTTGCCGGCCCCGATCGGCATCGGCAGCACCTGGGACCGCGCCATCGTGCGCCGGGCCGGCGAAATCGCCGGCCTTGAGGCGCAGCTCCTCGGCTACCACAGCGTCTACGCGCCCATCCTCGATGTGGCGCGCGACCAGCGCTGGGGCCGCACCGTCGAGACCTACGGCGAAGATCCCTACCTCGTGGCCGAGCTCGGCACCGAGATGGCAGCCGGCATCCAGCGGCCCGGCGTGGCCTCCGGCCTCAAGCACTTCGCCGCCTACAGCGTGCCCGCCGGCGGCCGCGACGGCAACGCCCGCACCGACCCGCAGATCAACCCCCGCGACCTCCACCAGCTCTACCTCTACCCCTTCGAGAAGGTCATCCAGCGCGCCCATCCGATGGTCATCATGAGCAGCTACAACGACTGGAACGGCGAGCCCGTCAGCGCCTCCCACTACTTCCTGACCGAGCTCCTGCGCGACACCTACGGCTTTGACGGCTACGTCGTCAGCGACAGCCAGGCCGTCGAATTCATGTACTCCAAGCACGAGATCACGCCCGACATGGCCGGCGCCGCGAAGGCGGTCCTGGAGGCCGGAATGAACGTGCGCACCAACTTCTGGCAGCCCGAGACCTTCGTCGAGCCCCTCCGCGAGGCCGTCCGCAAGGGCGACATCTCTATCGAGACCATTGACAACCGGGTCAGCGAAGTCCTGCGCTACAAGTTCCGCCTCGGCCTCTTCGACGACCCGTACACCGGCGACGGCAAGCTGGCCGACGCCCAGGCCGGCGCCGACAAGCACGTCGATTTCGCCCACGACATCTGCGCCGAGTCGATGGTCCTGCTCAAGAACGCGGACAAGCTGCTCCCCCTCGATAAAAACAAGGCCGGCAAGGTCCTCGTCACCGGACCGCTCGCAGACGCCACCGGCTATATGACCAGCCGCTACGGTCCCAACGGCATCGACGCCGTCTCCGTCCTCAGCGGCATCCGCAGCTACCTGGAAGGCAGCCCCCTGCAGGTCCTCTACAGCAAGGGCTGCGACGTCAAGGACGCCACCTGGCCCGAGAGCGAGATCATCCCCCAGCCGCTGACGGAAGCTGAAATCAGCGCCATCGCCGCCGCCGTCGCGGCCGCCCGGGAGGCGGACGTCGTCATCGCCGTGATGGGCGAAGACGAGGAGACGGTCGGCGAGAGCCTCTCCCGCACCAGCCTCGAACTCCCCGGCCGCCAGCGCCTGCTCCTCCAGGCCCTTTACGAGACCGGAAAACCCATCGTGCTCGTCCTCATCAACGGCCAGCCCCTCACCATCAACTGGGAGAACGCCCACCTCCCCGCCATCCTGGAAGCCTGGTTCCCCAACTCCCGCGGCGGGCAGGTCGTCGCCGAGACGCTCTTCGGCGACATCAACCCCGGCGGCCACCTCACGGTCACCTTCCCGAAGACCGTGGGCCAGATTCCCTGGACCTTCCCCTTCAAGAAGGGCTCTCACGGCGGCCAGCCGTCCAGCGGCCCCAACGGCTGGGGCCGGACCCGCGTCCTCGGCAGCCTGTACCCGTTCGGCTACGGCCTGAGCTACACGACCTTCGGCTATGAAGGCATCAGTATCGCAGACAAAGGAGACGGCAACTGGGAAATCTCCTGCACCGTCACCAACATCGGCGACCGCGCCGGCGACGAAGTCGTCCAGCTGTACCTGCGCGACAAGATCAGCAGCTATGTGGCCTATGATTCCGTGCTGCGCGGATTCGAACGCATCCGCCTCGCGCCAGGCCAGAGCCGGAAGGTCGTCTTCACGCTGACGCCCGACGACCTGCGGATGATGGACAAGGATATGCGCTGGACGGTCGAGCCCGGCGACTTCGAAGTCCGCCTCGGCTCCAGCAGCGAGGACATCCGCCTCCGCGGAACCCTCACGGTCAAATAAAAAAAGCCGGCGCATAAGCGTCGGCTTTTTAATGCGGAGAGATAGGGATTCGAACCCTAGATACCCTTTTGGGGTACACACGATTTCCAATCGTGCCTCTTCAGCCACTCGAGCATCTCTCCAGTACTATGTCAAATTCCGGCGGAGAGACAGGGATTCGAACCCAGGGACCCTCGCGGGTCAACGGTTTTCAAGACCGCCGCATTAGACCACTCTGCCACCTCTCCTGTTCTTGTCCCCTGTCTTCTTAGGGACTGCAAATATAGATAAAAAGTCTTTCCCCGCAAAATTTTTTGCGGGGAAAGACAGAAAGCTTCAGTATCAATAGCTCAGACCGAAGCCGAAGTTGAAGGACGGATTGGCGGAGTCGCGCGGAAGGTCTTCCTTCTGGGCGCGGACGGCTTCCATCGAGGACGGGATCTCGAACGGGAGCTTGCTCTTCGGGTTGTGGCGGCCGAAGACGACGTCCAGGACCGCGGCGTCGGTCGGGTCGAAGGACAGGATCATCGCCTGCGGCAGGGCCTTCAGTTCCGGCGTGATCACGAGCGAGGAGCCGGTCGGGTTGATGTCGGCGACCACCGGCTTGCCGGAAGCGACGAGTTCCTTGAGGCGGGCCAGCTTCGGGGCCGGGAAGTCGATGTCCACGTCCGTCTGGGCGAAAGGATCCATCCGCGGGGCCGGAGCGGCGTTGCGGGCGCGGTTGCC